>NZ_JAFLQW010000530.1 GCF_017313335.1 Phormidium pseudopriestleyi FRX01
GCTCGTGTGGGCTTTCCACCTCGGTCTGAAGACACGAGGCTACCAGCCCTACCGTGTTTCTCTGGTGTCTCTCAACGACGTAAATTTTTTTTCTACCCCAGGTAAAGCATTAATAGTCTATCGGTTGCCTTAAGCAATGCTGCGAACCTCACACTGGGATTGTCTTGATGAGCGAGAGGAAACCGTGGAAAGATCGATTAAACGTTCTAGCTGCTGTACACGCTGACGAGGTTGCACGACCATTGCAGCCAGATCGGGCATTTCTTGCCAGCAATGGGGACAGAACCAATAAACACCACTATGACGAGCGTGGCGGAGTAAGGAACTAGAGCAGCAAGGGCAATTGTTCATGATTTTTAAACCTGTTTCACAATAATAGAAGAAAAGTCAGTAGAAACTTGTCAAGAAAAATGTGCAGTGATGGAATTGTGCGTGATTATACGGAAGAAACTCGATAGCTGGGTCGGGTTAATTTCCACCCAGACGGCCTGCTTTAGAGAAGTAAAATTTATCTAAACTGAGGACGAGTCCGATAATGAATAACTGAACTAGCCAAGGTGCCAAGGCAAACCCCCAAATAAAGCAAACCACCGCTGTTAAAGCTCCTAGTACAAACGGAACATCACCAGAAGCTCGCAGGTAAATCCAGACAGATCCAAAAGAGATGGTTAAGAGGGTTAGGTAGGCGGAGGGCATGGCTAGGGACTCCTGGCACGTATCGTTAAGACAGTCCGAGCTGAATTAAGCTCTATGATTGAAGTTAAAGCAAGAATGTGAAGATAGTGTGAAGATGGCGGGAAAAATCGAGATTTTATTATTTTTTTTTGAGCGGACCATTTTCGGCGTGAGTTCTTGTCTTTTTTCCCTTTTTCTGGCCGGTAGAGGTCTGAGAAACTCTGGAGCTATCCAAGAGGGATCGCAGGGTGTCGGCTGAGAATAAAGGCTAACCATTTGGATTAGAGATCCCCACTCGGTCTTTTAAACTCATCAACTGTCTCTTAGAGCGACTCTTAAAATATTGATAAATAAACGGGTTTTTAAATCTACCTAAAGGATGATTTAAGGTCTCCATAATCAAGGCTTAAAAATTGAGGGAGGGTTAAGTGGGGGTTAAGCCGAGCTTCCTAGATCAATTGACCCTGATTGAGCCGGCTGAAAAAGGTTTGCTTGCTTGTGGGGGCGAGCTGGTCCTGAGATTTCCTCTTCTCATCCTTCTTTTCATCCTTAGGGTATTCCAAAAAATAAATCATTCCTATTCAGTTTTTAAAGGAGTAGGGTGGGCATTGCCCACATAGCTGTTCGGTGGCTTCACCACCCTACAATTGCTATTTTATTTTTTGGAGTTCCCTTATAGAAAAATGGCGGGAGGCTGTTTTATCCGCAGAAATGAGGGAAATGGGATGAAGGGGAAAAGGGGGAGAGCTACTGCGATTTTTAAAAGGGTTAAATCGATGAAAAAATCTCCTCCAACAGTGGCGCTTATATGCGGTTCAAGGGAGAGAATATCAGGGGAAACAATTAATTTTCCTATTTGTAAAATGAAGGAGAAATAAAATTCCCCCTTCCCTGATTATCCGCCTGGGGTCGGGGGTAAAAACTGTCAAATCCGAAGGTGATTAAAACTGCAAATTAATCAAATTCCAGGTCATTGGTGATCGTGAGTTCAGTCGGCTGACAGCGGTGAATATAAACAGCAAACCCTTGAGCACCTTCACTTTCGAGATCCTCAAGGTAGCCCCCTTTATAGCACTCCGCTTCTTTGGCACTCATAAAAGGACCAAAGTAGTAAGTACAAGTTGGTTCTGCGGTAACGATTTCAATCCACCAAGCAATTCCGAGCTTTTCCAAATAAGAAGTAAAAGCTTGTTCAATCGTTTCTGCTATTTTCATCAATGCGCTCCGCGATATGTGGATCTATACTTATGAAGATGATTGTACGCAAAAAAGAGTTTGCGAACCGCTAATCGGGACACATTTTAAAAAATAATCATAAAGAAGTTGTGAATCAATCAGGGATAGGGGAGATTAGGACTCCCAACCGAGAGCCAAGGCCACCTGAGCGGCTAGATTCATGGGTTCAAAAGGCTTGGCAATTACCGAGTTAACCCCCAGTTCTGAAAAGCGGCGCTGATCGGCATAAAGCACTTTTGCTGTGAGCAAAATTACTGGAATTTGTTGGGTCGAGGGATTAGCCTGGAGCTTTTTAAAAGTAGCAGGGCCATCCATATCTGGCATCATCACATCCAGGAGAATCGCGTCTGGCTGTTTTGCTTCAGCCACCTGGAGTCCCTCATTACCAGAACTGGCGGTGAGAACTTCCCACCCTCCAACCATTTCGAGGCTGAGTTGAGCGACTTCCCGGATATCATCTTCATCATCAATTACTAAAATTCGTTTCAAACTCACGCAGACCTCCTGAAAAAAAGGGACGCCCTGACTTGGACGAACCGGGGCGAAAAATTAAAAATTACACAGGGGAGCAATATCCCTGAACTTGAGTTCTCCAGTTGTGGGAGAAAACCTGGACAATGCCGGGAGGATAGAATGACAGGATTGAGCCGATCGCCAGAAGATTTAAGGGAAAATGTCCCCGATGGCGGCAGGATGAGAGCAAAAGAGGATCCCTCATTCCCACAGGGTTCCGGTTGGAATCCCTGAACTTGGGATCGTTCGTTGGCCTCAGCGGTAGAAACAGCTTATCTATTTTAACTAGCAAGAGGTCACCAACCGGGCAACTTCCAGATCTTCAGAGGTCCCTCTACTTCTCAAATCCGTCCCGAATTAGGCTGGGATGGAGGGAGTTGGCCGATCGCAGTAGAATCACGATCTTTGTTGAAACGGCGCGATTTCCTTGACAATTGGCGACGGGGTAGCCGAATCAGCCCGGGGGTCTTTCTCAGGGGGTCCCGGATGATCCTGAGTCAACGGTTCTTCCAGGCGATCGCCTGATTCTACCGCAATCCCTGAGTCCTGAGTTGCGACCCCAGTCAAATCGGAATTTTCCTCCTCTGAGTCAGAATTTGGCCGTTCCACCGGCAGGGTGAAATAGAACGAACTGCCCTCACCCACGACACTTTCCACCCAAATCTGCCCACCGTGATGTTCGACAATACTGCGACAAATCGCTAACCCCAAGCCAGTCCCCCCTTTCTTGCGAGAATCCGAGGCATCGACTTGTTGGAAGCGTTCAAAAATTGACTCTAGTTTATCCCCAGGAATACCTCGTCCCTGATCTTTAATCTGAAACAGCACTTTCGCCGTCTCCGAATCAAGGAAATCTAGAGACTCAGCAGAAGTAAGAGAGACAGACAACCAGACCTTACCCCCTTCAGGCGAGAACTTCAGCGCATTACTGAGCAAATTGGTCAAGACTTGAAAAATGTGATCGGGATCTGCCCACAGTTGCACCGGAACCGGGTTCACGCAGATGGTGACCTCCGCCTTATCCCCCATAGTTCGCATCGCATCCGCTGCTGCGATTGTCAAATCAGCAGCATTGCAAAACTGCTCAACCATCGTCACTTTACCCGACTGGATGCGCTCTAAATCCAGAATGTCATTAATCAACCGGACCAAGCGATCGGTATTGGACACGGCAATCTGTAACATCCGCCCTGCCTTTTCCGGATAGGACTCCAGCAGTCCATTCGCCAGCAGACCCAAAGACCCGCGAATCGAAGTTAAAGGAGTTCGTAGTTCGTGACTCACCACGGAAATGAATTCATCCTTCATCCGTTCCACCCCCTGACGTTCCGTAATATCCTTGAAGGTGAGAACCGCCCCTTTGATTTCATTTTGTTCTTGAATCGGGGTCGTGATATATTCCACGGGAAAACTCGTGCCATCCTTGCGCCAAAACACCGCTGTGCCATTATGGACTGACCCATCGGCGATCGCCCCATAACGCGGGGACACTAAACAGTCTCCACCCCCATCCCGAGGATCACCCACCTCCTCGGGCAAAAAGTTGGCTCCCAAAATCATCGTCAACGGGGCGCCCAACAATTCCCCCATCGAATATCCCAACATTTTCGTGGCAGCGGGATTGATAAAGGTCGTATTGCCTCGAATATCCATGCCGCAGATGCCTTCCCCAGCGGAATTTAAAATCAACTCATTTTGATGGCGTAGACGTTCCAGGGAATCCTCGACCCGTTTGAGGTCCGTTACATCCCGGGCGATCGTGGAAACCCCCGTAATCCGGCCTGCCGCATCTTTAATCGGAGAAATCGTCAATGATACATAGATTGGCGAACCCTGTTTCTTCAAATGCACCGTTTCATAATGATCAATACTCGATCCTTGGCGAATCCCTTCCAACAGGCGTAATTCGCTCTCTTGACGGTCTGGCAAAATCAAAATTGAAATCGATCGCCCCTTCACTTCCTCCGCAGTATAGCCATAAATTCTCTGAGCCCCCGTATTCCAGCTTAAAATCATCCCATCTAAGGTCTTGCCAATAATCGCATCATCGGAAGACTCCACAATAGAAGCCAGACGTAGACGTTCCTCCTCCACCTGTTTGCGTTCCGTGACATCCCGACCAATCACAACTAATCCTTTGCGACTACCATCGCTGTGAAACAGTGGCACTTTTAGGGTATCTAAAATCACATTGGTGCCATCAGGAACTGGAATCACTTCTTCCTGATGGGAGACAATTCCATGTTTCCATGCCTCCTCATCGGACCGTTCGCACTCCAAAAACGTATCACGATCAAACGAGTTCAACTCTGCAATTTCGGCATTTGTTTTCCCCTGATAATCCAAATCTCCGATGTCAAAGACTTTCAGCATAGCTTGGTTGGCTTTGAGCCAAGCCCCGCGACCGTCTTTAAAACAGATTGCATCAGGCATGGCATTAATTAAGGTTCGCAATTGTTCTTCACTTTCTTGCAAGGCGGCCTCAGTCTGTTTCCGGTCCGTAATATCAGTTAAGACACAGATCGACCCGACTCGTTGATTGTTTTCATCGGTCACTGCATCGGCCCGCAGCCAGATTGAAATCGGATTGACGGTATTGTGAAGGGCCCCCAGGGGTAAGACAACGGACCGATGAGTTCGTCCGCGCATCAGCACTTCTGAACTCCAACTATTTCCCTGGTGAATCAGATTAAAAACTTCTTGACCCAAGGAGGAATCTGCAAATAAAGAAGGCAGTCCACCGGCTAAGTGCAGTTCCTCCACGGTGCATTCAAATAAGTCTAAAAAGGCGCGGTTATGATAGATGGCTTGCCCGGTAATATCGATGGTGAGGACGGCATCACTGGTACTTTCGACCGCTTGGGTGACGCGGATTAAGGCTTGCTGGGCTTGTTTTCGTCTGGAGATTTCGGTTCTTAACCGTGCGTTGATCCGCTGGAGTTCTGCAGTCCGTTCGGCCACCAGTTCTTCGAGGTGGTTGCGGTAGAGTCGGAGTTCTTCTTCGGCTTGTTTGCGATCGGTGATATCCTCGACTAAGCCGATCGCAAATTGCCAAGAGTTTTGGGTATCTCGAATCGAAGAGACACTCAACCGCACCCAGACGCAGTGACCTTGAGCATGGATGTAGCGTTTTTCCAGTTGGTAGCGATCGCACTCTCCCGCGACGAGTTCCTGAAACAGTTGTCGGCTGGTGGGTAGGTCCTCGGGATAAGTAATTGACTCAAAACACAGGTTGTGCAACTGAGCCTGACTATACCCGATCATCCCCTGAAGTGCCGGATTAGTTTGCAGAAATCGTCCCTCTAAATCGATGATTATCATCCCGATCGCCGCCCCCTCGAAGGTGGTGCGGAATCGATGTTCACTCTCGCGCAGTGACTCTTCTGCTTGTTTGCGTTCGGTGATATCCCGGCAGGTATAAAGCAGGGTTCCCCCTTCGATCGCCACTTGTTTGACGCTCACCAGTAAGGTCCGGGGGTTCCCCTTTTTATCGATGATGGTCCGTTCCAGGTTGTGAATTTCCCCGAGGAGCTCCAGTTCTTCCCCCTCAAACAGGTCATCGCCGAGTAGGTGGCTAATGTGGCCCCATTGTTGGGCTTCTTCTACGGAATAGTCACAGATGAAGCGCACTGCGGGACTGATATAGGTCAGGGCCCCATTGCTGTCGGTGATCAACACGGCTTCGGAGATATTGCTCAGGGTGATGCGGTGGAGTTCTTCACTGGCGCGTAAGGCGGCCTCCATCCGCTTGCGATCGCTCAAATCTCGGGCCACGATGAGCAGGTTTAAGATGCCGTTGTTTTCGCCAATGGGGGTGGCAGCTAACTCCACCGGCACGATGGTCCCATCGACGCGCAAAAACTGTTGTTCGATAAAGGGAACGGCTTGGTGTTGGCTTAACATCTGCTCAATTCGTTCCTTGACCAGGGTACGTTTGTCGGGATGCACGAAATCCAGGACGGGTAACCCCACCAAGGCTTCTGGGCTGGTGGCCCCGAGGAGTTTAGCCCCGGCGGTGTTAATAAAGTCGATTTTGCCGCCACTGTGGACGATAATGGCTTCTGGGGAGAGTTCAACTAACCGACGGTAACGCTCCTCGCTTTTGGCGAGGGCGGATTCGGCCCTTTGGCGTTCGGCGCGATCGCGCAGGGCGACGATGCCGTAGGCGAGGTCATTGGCGAGTTCTTCAAGCAGTTCCACTTCGGCAATATCAAAGGCATTGGCGGTTCCTGAATAAATCCGCAAGGAACCAAAGGTTTTGTCTTTGCCAATCAGGGGTAGGGCAATGGTGGAGTGCAACCCTTGGTTGAGGGCCAATTCTCGCCAGGGGGCAAAACTGGGTTCGGTTTGGATATTTTGCACTAAGCAACATTTACCCGTCTGAATGCAGGTGCGGGTCATACCGGCAAATTCTTGGTTCAGTTTCCAAGATGCCTGGATTTTTTGTAAATAGTCCGCGGCATCTCCGGCGAAGGCGGCAGGTTGCAAGGGTTGTTGTTGCTCCGATTGCGCCGCTTCTTCCGCTTCAGACAAGGCAACCCAAGCTAATCGATAGCCTCCAGTTTCGACTATGATCCGGCAGATTTCGTGCAGGAGTTCGGATTCTGACAGTGCACGGACCATGACTTGATTGCATTCCCATATCGTGGTGAGGGCGCGGTTAAGAGAGCACAGTTCCATTTCTACGGCTTTGCGATCGCTCAGATCATGGGCAATTACAGAAAATCCCACTACTTGTCCCTGAGTGTCTTGCAATGCCGAGAGGGTGATATTGGCCCAAAACCGCGTCCCATCCCGTCGCCTGCGCCATCCTTCATCTTCACACTGTCCGGCAGTGGCGACGAGTTGCAGTTCTTGCGCGGGTTTGCATAAGGCAATATCTTCTTCGGGATAAAAACAGGAGAAGTGATGGCCGATAATCTCAGCGGAGGAATAGCCTAGCAGTCTGTGTGCACCTCGATTCCAACTGGCAATCCTTCCGGTTGAGTCGAGCAGAAAAATGGCGTAGTCACGGATTTCTTCGACAAAGGCGCGGAAGAGTTGATCGTTTTGTTGTTGGTGTCGGGGAGGAGTATTCAGGATAGCGGGGGACTCTGGATGCTGATCCCGAACCCTTGCGCTCAAAAGTTTTTCGACTCTCCATAAGAGTTCTTCGGGCTGGATCGGGGCGGCGATCGCATCGTCATATCTCCTGACTCCCAGGGTTTGAGCCTGGGTTGGGCCTTCTTCCGCTTCCCGGTGGGATTGCAAAACGTCCCACTCTCCCGGGTGAATCACCAGCAATAGAGGAAAATCACGAGTTTGGGAGAGGTTTCCCCATTCCCAAGACGAACGGTAAGTCGCCAACCCTAGGCGATCGCTAATGCATAAATCTAGGCCATTCCAGCCGGGATGGACTTCCCCCGCCACCCTCTCCACCAGGTTTGATTCGACCGTTACGACTTCGTAATCTGGGCTTAACTGCTGTATTAAAAGGTTACGGGTTCGGTGTTCCTCAATTAGGAGCAAAATGCGGTTCATAATTCACCCTAGTGGTTGTGGCTCCGTTTATTGAAATAATGACATAATGTTAAGAAGTTCTTTACACCCCTGGATCTGGTGCGATTTTCCCGGTCCTGTGTGATACCAAATCCGGTTGGTAAAAGTCGGTTTTCTCTGGTAGCCTGCGGAGGCAGGCTTTGTCCGTGTAGACCCACCGTTGACGGGTGCGGGTTTTTATAGACCTTTGACAACCGAATTCCGTGTGATTACCCAATTGGCTCGGTCTTGACCCTTGGGCGATCGCGCTTTTGGGTCGGTGGGGTTGGGTTGAACCCTGAGCTATGTTTCCGACTCTTTCCTTAAATAGATATCGCTATATCGTTAGTTTAAATCATTCCTGTAAGGGTTAAAAGCAAATCAGCCCTACATTTTCCAAGAAAGAGGGTGGCGTAGAATTGTCCAATTGATTGAGACCCGGGAGAAATCCAGACCCCTCTTCAAACTCCCTACTCTAGCTACTTTGTCTTTCTGGGTTTTTTTACAGTTGGAGGGATTTAAATTGGTAAGTTTTGAGGAGTTCGAGGGGTATTGGGGGAATTTTATGCCAGTTGCTCTTTATTACAGTAATTTCTAATCCCTGCTTTGTCAAGTCAGAGTTTAGGGAACGGCGACCTCTTTAACACTCAATCTTAACTAAAAACTATGGGGAATTACCACTCCCCATCCAGGCTTTATTGTTAATTTTTATTCAAAATATGTAGAGTTTGTTTCCTGGCAACTTGCCTATCTGGAGGGTTCGACCCCTACTATAGCAATCCTAAATCAGTTGTGGAATGCCCTCACCCCTTTCTCGTCGGCGGCCCAAAGGGGGAGAGGGGAGCAAGAGATGGCATAAATCATTTAAGACTGCTATATTGCAGCAGGGGGCAATTCCCAGAGAGAATTTAACGACATAGAAAGTTAGCAGCGTTCCAATTGCGTCAACAACACCACAATTTCATCGATCGCCGTTCTCAACATTGCAGAGGATTGGTCCGATTGATTGACCAAAATGCTAAACAACAACGTATTATACTCCGAATTGGGAACATACCCCGATAAACTAGATACCCCCGTTAAAGTACCCGTTTTAGCCCGAACCGTTTGAGCCGCAGGGGTATTCCGAAACCGGGTCCGCAATGTACCACTCACCCCCGCTAAGGGTAACGCTGACCGATAAATCTCAAAATAGGGAGAACCCGCCATTCCTCGCAAAGTTTGCACCAAGGATTCGGGACTGACTAAGTTCCGGCGAGAGAGTCCGGAAGCATCGACTAAATCGTAACTGGTCGGATCGACTCCCAATTCCGTTAAAGCGGCCTTCAACACTTGTAAACCCGCCTCCTGAGTCTCTTCTGGCAGAGGATGATTGCCTTTGCCTTGGGGATTCGCCCCGAGCGATCGCAGCAAGACTTCTGTATAAAGATTGTTGCTTCTTTGCAAAACTTCCACCGTCATCTCAGACAATGGAGGTGAGACGATCGCCGCTAATTCTTGCTGATTTGGCATATTCCGAAATTGGTCACTCACTATCTCCCTTCCCGTAGTAATTCCCACCCCATTCAACGCTTGGCGGAAATATCCTAAAAAGTTCTCCGCAGGTTCCGCAACAGAAATCGAAACCTCTTCTGCCGGTGCACCCACCTGTAACTGACCCGCAACTCGCACAATCGGTCGCGTAAACTCTCTCCCTACTTCCAAAAATTCCTGGGAATCTGTCGAAACCGTCGTGGAACGATTCTCAACTTGCCATCGGGTTTGTTCCGTTGGATTCGCCCAAGTTACCGATAACGGTTGTCCTAATCCTTGGGGAGTCAAGGTAAAATCAACGCTATTTTGATTGAAAATCAGACTGTTGACGGGTGCACCATATCCCGCCTGGACATCTTCCCATTCCCAGTTAGGATGGACGGGAGACCCGATGAAATAACTATCTTCACCGATGAGTTCGCCAATTTGCCGGATGCCTTGTTGCTGAAGTTGTTGGGCGATCGCCTCTAACTGAGTTTTCCCAATCGTCGGGTCACCTCGTCCCACAATCCGCACAGAGTCGATCCGGTCCCCAGTCGGATTAGAACCATAAACTGAGGTGCGAATCCGAAACTCGGGACCGAGATGATGTAAAGCAGCAGCACTTGTGAGCAATTTGGCATTCGATGCAGGAATGAAAAACTGCTCAGAATCCCGACGGTAAAGCGTGCGATCGCCTGAACCATCCAACGTTTCTACCAGAATCCCCCACCTGGCGCGCCGTAACTGAGGACGATTGATAATTCCGGCGATCGTCGGTTCCAACTGCGACTGACAAAAGCGCGGAGGTGCAGGGGGTGAGGTTTGTCCCTTCACCGGGGACGGCACACTGACCAACATCAGCATCAACCCCAGCAGATTCAGCGATTTCAGAGGTTTGTAAAGGCGATCGAGCGTCAATCTCAACATAAGCAGAAACCAGAGTCCAAATAAACAACCGTAAGTCATCGGCAAAGCGCTCACTCCCAAGAAAAAGCGCCTTTTCCCTAGAATCAGAACGCCGGGATATTCACCCGCTTTAAACCGCAATCCGGGAGACCCCAAAAACAGCAATCCCCCACAGAAACTCTCTACCCCCAAGGATTTTACCAGTTCCTCTGATTTCAACGTCCCGACTTCAGTCATTTCTTATGTTCGGATAGCAGTCCTAAATCAGTTGGGGGTGAGGGCATTCCACAACTGATTTAGACTCGCGATAGAAGGGTTCGGGTCAACCCCAAAATTTTCTGGAATTGAGTAATCTATCTTCAGAGGATTGTGAGTTCAGCCAAGTTCGATTACTGTGGAATCAGGGGAGGGTGATGGGGTAACCCGTCGCCTCCTCAATTTTCGCTAAACTCTATGGATGGATATAAATAATAACGATGTCTTTTTCTAAATTTTGTGCGAATGGGCGAACCCTTATCAGTTATTTATTAATGGGGGTTTGGAGTGCGATCGCCTGGTTGAACCCCCTCGGGTCTGTCTCTGCGGCAGCAACCCCCCTATCTGCGTTGGATTCTCTCCCCGCCAACCGGGTAACTGTCGCCCTCCAACCCAAGCAAAACCTGGGAAGCGGAGGCAACTTTGTCACCGCAGCAGTTGATCTCGTCGGATCCTCCGTGGTTCGCCTGAATACCGAACGCACGATCGCCCGTCGGGATGACCCATTTTTTAATGATTCCTTATTCCGAGAGTTTTTCGGACCGGATGTGCCAGTTCCCCAGCAAGAAGAACTGTTGCGGGGTCAGGGTTCGGGTTTCATTATCGACGGGGATGGGTTAATTCTCACGAATGCTCATGTGGTCAGTGATGCCGATCGCGTTACCGTCACCTTAAAAGATGGTCGCACATTTGAGGGAGAAGTGCGCGGGACTGATGCGGTTACGGATTTAGCAGTGGTCAAGATTGATGACCCTGGAGAACAATTACCTGTTGCACCTTTGGGAGATTCCTCACAAGTGCGCGTGGGGGATTGGGCGATCGCCGTCGGCAATCCATTTGGGTTAGATAATACGGTCACATTAGGGATTATTAGCACTTTAGAGCGATCGGCCTCCCAAGTCGGCATCCCCGATAAACGAGTGGACTTCCTACAAACCGACGCCGCCATCAATCCCGGCAACTCGGGCGGTCCCCTGTTGAACGATCGCGGTCAAGTCATCGGCATTAACACCGCCATTCGTCCCAATGCCAGAGGGATTGGGTTTGCCATTCCCATCAACAAAGCAAAAGCCCTCACAGATATATTAGCCCGAGGTGAGACAGTTACTCATCCCTTTATCGGGATTCAGATGGTCACCTTAACGCCGGACTTAGCGCGCCAAAACAATCAGGACCGCAATTCTAACTTAATCGTCCCAGAAATCAATGGCGTGTTAGTGATGCGAGTCTTGCGAGATTCCCCCGCCGAAGCGGCCAGATTGCGCCTTGGAGATGCGATCGTGGCCGTGGATGGAGTCCCCATCACCAGCGCCGATCAATTGCAGCGCATCGTGGAAAATAGCGGCGTCAATCGCGACCTCCGTCTCACAGTTCAACGAGGTCCTCAAACCCTAGAACTCACCGTCAGAACCGCTCAACTCAGCAATACTCGGTGAGAATTTGGTCTAGTGTGAGGCAATTTCCCTGACTCCTAACCGAGTGCATCATTCCAAACTGTTCCCCTCTTTTTTAGAGGGGAAAAATATTTTTTTTAGGGAATATAAAGTTTAAATCCATAACCCTCAACAAATCAGCAATTTATTTCTTGTAAAAATTCTTGATAAGTGACAATTTTGGTTCCTTCAAATTCTTTCAACGTCAACAAATCTGCATCTCCTGTAATCAAAAAATTGGCTTGACTATCTTGGGCTAATGCCAACAAAAAATTATCTTTTTCGTCTCGACAAATAAACACCTCAGATTGGATTTCCACGAACAACCCAATAACTGCCAGGAGATTTAGCAGTTCGTTTACTTTTTGGGGGGAAAAGTATTTTCTAAGTTTAGGTCTTTGAGTGACCCTGGTGATTTCTTCTTGGAGTTGGTCACAAAGTATCACTTGAATAGTCCCACTGACAATCAGGGTTTTAAAATTAGCCAGTCCTTTGCCAATCAGAAAGCTAATCCAAAGGTTGGTATCTATAATGACTTTAATGGGTTGATTGCTTAACATGAATTTCGCTTCTCACCGCTTCAACTTCTTGGTCAATCGTCTCCAAGGAGATTTCATCAGTCTTGAATGCTTCGAGAAGATGAGTTAATTTGCTATCCAGCAATTCTTTCGACAACGCTTCACTTAATTTTAATTTTTCTGAATTAGGGAGTTGCTTGACTAAACTCAAAACTTGCTCGAAACTGAGGGAAAGTTGATATTGGATTGGAGTCATAGGTTTATAGAGTTCAGGGGTTAATTATAGTTTAACACAATTGTTCAAAAACGGGGTTTATGTTTGGAATTGTTCACTAGAGCATTGAAATAGTCAGAAATTGCCATTTTTATCCCTGCTGTTCACGTTTTTGTTTTCGATTTGCCCGTTCTGATAAACCAGGCGGCGCATCTTCTAACAGATGTTCAGGATGTCCCCCACGTCTTTGGAGAATAGTTTGGCGGGGTTGTAAACTCAAGCAATGTTCTTTAACTAAGGGTTTAATCAATTCATCCCGGGTAATTTTTCCCCTTGCTAAAATTTCTAATAAACAGGCTTTCGTTTCTGGATCTAGTTCTATATTCACCATGAATCCCTCTGCTTAGAGATTGTAGTGTGGGCACTGCCCACCGTCAGGATTAATGTGGGCAATGCTACAATTGCTTTATGTCAAATTAATTTACAAAAAGCACTAGAGCACTCCAATATCTTGCAAACACCGTCGAGTCAATTCAATTCTAGCGGCTCCATCTTCTGGCTTGTTAACATCAATATTGGTTGCAAAAAAATCAGCATTATTTCCAGTTTCTACATACCCCACAAACCATCCAATATTTTGGAGTGATTCATTTCCATATCCAAACCAACCCGTTTTAGCTCGAATGGTGTAGTTCGGAGTTTGTTCATAAATCATAATCTCTTTGACAAGGGTAAGCGTTTGCTCAGAAAATGGTAAATCGTTGTTGTAGAGACGGCGCAAAAATTGTACTTGCTGTTGTGGAGTAATTTGAAGGTTTCCCTCTAGCCAAAATTGGTCAATATCTTCGGGTGTGCCAATGTTTTGATTGCCATAATTGACTTGGTTTATCCATTGCTGCATTCGCTCATATCCGATGCGGCGCGCTAACACTTGATAAAACCAGACGGCAGAGAGTTTGAAAGCTTCTCGCAGATTCAAGTCTCGATTCCAGGTGGGAATTGTTCGGGGAATTCCATCCCAGGTCAAAACCGCCAGTTCATTAGGTATTACGCCGGTTTCTAGGGCAATGAGAGAGTTTAATATTTTAAAGGTTGAGGCGGTTGGGAAGGCGGTTTGATTGCGTTGGGGGTTATGTTGCCAGAGGCGATCGCTATTTAATTCAGCAATGATTATTGAACCTTCAATCCCTAATTCTTGGAAATGTTGTCCAAAGTTAACGTTTTGAGCAATATCTACAGAAACAAGAACTTCATCCCCGGATTGTCCAAGGCTTGATGCAGGTTTAATGGTTGCTAAAACGGTAAAAATTAGACAATTTAATGAAATAATAATGATTGGATTAGATGATTTTTTGATACCCGCTATCTGTTTCTGGAATGGTCTAAAACAGGACTTACGCAGATTTTGATAATTTACCATAAGTGTAAATGCGATTCGCGAATCGCCTCTACATTTAGAATTCAATGTTAAAAACTGCGTATTTTTTGGACAATTTGATTTCATTTCTGCAATTTTTTTGATAAATTAAATCGATTCAAATGGAGTTGAGCAATTGTAGGGTGGCATTGCCCACATTACTCCGTCCGGTGGGCAGTGCCCACCCTACAATTGCTGGGGTTTTGAGTTAATAAAATTAGGTCATGGTTTGGCTGTTCTTACATAGTTTGGGTTTAAATTAAGTGAAGGGGTTGCGTCAGAGTCTAGTGGGTTAATGATAGGGATTGGATAATCTGACGCACCCGATGGGGAAATTAACTGGATTTGAGATTACTCATCATCAAATACCCATCCTTCTCCTTCTGTCCATTGGGTTGCCTCTTCCAGGGGAAGGGGTTCGGAAAAATTGGGGGTGAATTTGGGCTTGAGCGCCTCGGCATTGGAGGAATTTGTCGGTAGGTTTGCCGGTAAATAAACGGTGAAGGTTGAACCCTTTTCGAGGTTACTTTCTGCGAATAAATCTCCTCCCATGAGTTGACACAAACTCCGGGCTACGGCTAATCCTAACCCAGTACCCGCAGCATGATGGATATCAGAGGTGTGGATTTGGCTAAATGGCTCAAATAGCTCTTGTATTTGTTCCGGGGTGATGCCGATGCCGTTGTCTCGGACTCGAAA
>NZ_JAFLQW010000582.1 GCF_017313335.1 Phormidium pseudopriestleyi FRX01
ACACACTCAATAACACCGTCATAGATTCCCCTAAATTGACGGGTAAAATAAAGGAAATCGCTTTGACCAGGTTACTATATACTGTGCGTCCTTCTTCCACTGCCGCTTCGATGGAGGCAAAGTTATCATCGGTGAGAATGATATCCGCAGATTCTTTAGCAACTTCGGTCCCGGAACCTCCCATTGCAATCCCCACATCGGCTTGTTTGAGGGCCGGTGCATCGTTCACCCCATCTCCCGTCATGGCGACAATCTCACCTCGGGCTTGTAATGCTTCTACGAGGCGGAGTTTTTGTTCCGGTGCCACTCGGGCAAAGACGACGCTATCCTCTAGGTTATTGGCGAGGGTTTGGTCATCCATTTCGCCGATTTGAGTGCCGGTAAAGGCTTGGACGCGACCGTTTTTCTCCATTCCCATGCGTTTGGCGATCACAGCGGCGGTGGTGGCATGGTCTCCGGTAATCATTTTCACCTGAATTCCGGCGTTTTGACAAGCGGCGACGGCGGCGATCGCTTCAGGTCTCGGGGGGTCGATCATCCCCTGTAATCCCATAAAAATTAACCCCTCGTCGATATCTGGGCGATCGATGTTCTTCCGTCCCGAACTGACAGATTTTTTACCAAAGGCTAAGACTCGTAATCCTTGTTCTGCCATGATTTCCACTTCTTCATGCAAGGCGTCGGCATCTAAGGGAATCACCTCACCTTGACTGTCAAAAATTTGGGTACAACGCTTGAGGAGGGATTCTACCGAACCTTTGACATAAATCGTCGGTCCATCGGGGGTATCATGTAAGGTTGCCATATACTGAAACTCGGATTCAAAGGGAATCACATCCAGTTTTGGCAGTTCTTCGGCGATCGCATCTTGAGTTAATCCGGCTTTATTGGCGGCGACAATTAATGCACCTTCCGTCGGGTCCCCCACCACAACCAGATTCCCCTCTTTTTCTTCAATATGGGAATCATTACACAGCAGTCCGGCCCGCAGACATTCTAACAAAATTGGGTTTTGTTGGAAGTCCACTGGGGAATCATTGATGGAAATTTCCCCTTCTGGTGCATATCCTTGACCCGTAACGTAATACTTCTGACCCCCGGCATGAATTTCCTGAACCGTCATCTGATTTTCAGTCAAGGTGCCGGTTTTATCGGAACAAATGACTGTTGCACCTCCGAGGGTTTCCACTGCCGGTAACTTACGCACGATCGCATGACGTCGCGCCATCCGGTTTACCCCAACCGCTAAGGTGACGGTTACCACTGCCGGTAATCCTTCGGGAATCGCACTCACAATCAAGGCGATCGCCGCTTCTAATGCACGGGCGATCGACTCTTGCACTTCCCCGGATGCCTGGTAATAATTATGGAACGCCACCGCCACAGTTAATGCTCCCAATCCCAGGACCAAAATCATCCAAACTTTACTAAATTTGTTAAACTTACGGGTTAAAGGTGTTGTTAAATTGGTCCGTTGGTCAATCAGTTGAGAAATTTTTCCGGTTTCGGTATTATTTCCCGTGGCAATCACAAAACCTCGGGCTTGACCAAAGGTAACCAGTCCTCCAGCATAAGCCATATTAATGCGTTCAGCAAGGGCGGTTTCTGTATCGACTACCGCGCTGTTTTTTTCCACCGGAACCGACTCCCCAGTGAGTCCCGATTCATCAATTTGCAAGTTCCGAACTTGAATCAACCGCAAATCAGCCGGTACTTTGTCCCCGGAATTGAGTAATACTAAATCTCCCGGGACTAATTCTGTGGAAGAAATGCGCTGTTTGTTGCCATCTCGAATTAAAGTGGCTTCCGTGGTGACTGCTTTGGACAGGGCGGCGATCGCACCTTCCGCTTTCCATTCCTGTAGGAACCCAATAATCGCATTAATAATCGTTACCCCCCAAATCACCCAGGCATTCGTCCATTCTTCTAGGAAGGCTTCCACTGCACCGGCCACCAGTAAAATCAAGATTAATGGCTGATTAAATTGGAGGAGAAATTTTAACCATAAAGGTTGGGCTTTTTTGCCAGTTAGTTCATTAGGTCCAAATTCTTTCAGTCGTTCGTTTACGAGGTCGGAATTGAGTCCAGACTCCTCACTAGATTCGAGCAAATTGGCAATTTCTTGCTCCGATAAGCTATGCCATTCTTGGGAAGTTAATTCGCTGGTTTGGTTCGATGCTTGCATAAAATTATCTCTGAATGTGGTAGAGTTTAAATTAATTCCCCAAAATTAGGGTGAATTGATTCCAAAAATGAGCTTGAGGGAGCCTTTATTTTCTAAATACTCACAAAAAAAATGTGAGTATTTAGAAAATCTAACAGGTTTAAACACCCGAGTTTTAAAAACTCGAATGGGTTTACAGAATAAAAGCTATTTAAAAACTTTACTCCCCTGGGATTCTTGGCGTCAGCTAGAGTTCCGTTTAATGTAACATATTCTCAGGAAAGATTGCTGTGTTTGCACTCAGTGCCATGCCATTGCATTCCGGTTCGGGAGAGATGTGGAAAATTGGCAATTCGTCAATGTTTCTGAAGATAGATTTTGAGGTAACCGGCGATCGCTAACCCAAATTCAAGAGACCCGTGGGATAATGAATCAAAACCAGTCCAAGGGGAGGATATGAACGAGCAAACCGTCACCTGGCATCTGCAACAACCCGTAATCCCTCCGGAGTGGTTCCTCGAACAAGTTCGACAGCATCTCAACTCAAACTCCCCGGGTTTATCCGGCCAATATGCGGCAGCATTACTCTGGCAACGGGGAATCCAAGATCGAGAGGAACTGACCCGGTTTTTAAATCCGCAAGACTATCAACCCGCCAGTCCATTTGACTTTGGCGAGGAAATGTCCGCTTGTGTCGATCGCCTCCAACTGGCCCGTAAACAGGGGGAAAAGGTGACCATCTGGGGAGACTTTGATGCCGATGGCATCACCGCCACCAGTGTCTTATGGGACGGACTCGGCCAATTTTTCACCCCCAACAGCCAACTCACCTACGTCATTCCCAACCGCTTAACCCAATCTCACGGTCTGAATCGGTCGGGAATTGACGATTTAGCTGCATCTGGAACGAGTTTAATCGTCACCTGCGATACGGGGAGTACCAATCTGGACGAAATCGAGTATGCTCATCAGTTGGGCATCGATATCATCGTCACGGATCACCATACCTTACCCCCCAGTCGTCCGGGAGTTGCGGCGATCGTGAATCCTCGTTCTCTCCCGGCAAACCATCCCCTGGCCCATCTTTCGGGAGTCGCAGTGGCTTACAAGGTTATAGAAGCCCTGTATAGCACACTTCCGGAAATTCCGCAAGAACCGTTAGAGGCATTATTGGATTTAGTCGCCATTGGATTAATTGCCGACTTGGTACAACTCAGTGGAGATTGCCGATATTTAGCCCAAATGGGACTCCAACGCCTGCATCAGGAGTGGCAGAAATCCCCCCAGGAACGACGCCGACCCGGAGTCGGGGCCTTGTTGGATTTATGCAAACGCAGTGGCGATCGCCCCACGGATATCTCCTTTGGCATTGGTCCGCGCATTAACGCCGTCAGTCGCATTCATGGAGATGCTTCTTTCTGTGTGGAATTACTCACCACCCGCGATCTGCGTCGTGCCCAAAAACTCGCCCAGGACACCGAAATCGCCAACTCTCGACGTCAATCTATCCAAAAAGATGTGGATAAACAGGTCCAACAAAAACTCGATCGCCTCGACCTATCTACCACCGGAGTAATCGTTTTACAAGACCCCCAATGGCCTGCTGGAGTCCTCGGTTTAGTCGCCGGGAAAGTCGCCCAAGAGTACGCCCGTCCCACCATTTTGTTAAGTACCGATTCTGGCAATTCTGCGGTAAAAAACCCGGAGAAAATTCCGCTTTTCAGCGATTCAGCCTCGGCCACATCCTTAACCCTTGCCCGGGGGTCAGCGCGTTCGGTCAAAAATATTGACTTGTATGAATTGGTCAAAGAACAAGAGCATTTATTGCACCGTTTCGGCGGTCATCCCTTTGCCGCTGGGTTAAGTTTACCCGTCCAAAATATTCCTCTATTTACGGAAGCGATTAACCGCTTATTGAAGGAAAAAATGGGAGCAGTTGGAGGCTTGGGAATGCCCGTTGTTCAAGCCGATTTACGCTGTACTGTAGCCGAATTAGGTCAGAATTTGTTTAAAGAAATAAAAGTATTAGAACCTTGCGGAATGGGTAATTCTGTTCCCTTACTTTTGATTGAAAATTGCCGGTTTAAAAATCCAAGTAACCGCAAAATTAAGGATAACAAAGGGCGGAAAATAGAATATATTAAAACCGAGTTTCAGATTTGGGATGAATCTAGTGAAACTGGGTTTCCCGGCCTGTGGTGGGGACATTACCAAGAGGAGTTACCGGCTGTTCCTTGTGATGCCGTGGTTGAACTGGATTACAACAGTTATCAAAACCGCTATGAAGTGCGCTTGATTGCAGTCCGTCCCCGAGAAGCGGGTACCGTGATCACCTCACCGGAAGGGGGGTTACCTATTCTAGATTTTCGCGGCAACCTCATCCAAAAGGGAGAAGAAGAGAGGGAAGAATTAGACGGTTGCGAGGGGTTGAATGTCGATCGCACTGCCTCCATTGTGTTAGAAACCTGTCCTAGTAGTTGGGAGGAGTTGCATCAGTGGTTAGAGTTGGCAAACCAGACTCAAAAGACTCTGGCGATCGCCTATCCCCCGCCAAAACCTGTTTCCCCCCTGCAAGTTTGGCACCAGTTGGTGGGGGTGGCTAAATATCTCAGCCGAACCGGACAAAGAGCAACTCGGGAACAATTATGTTCTAAGCTATCCATGAGCGATCGCACCTTAGAAATCGGCATCCAAGCCTTAATCGCCGGAGGTTTTCAAGTCAAGACAATGGGAGATAGTTTGCAGGTTATCTCGGGACCATTGACCCATCCTCTCGGCGTTAGCGATCGCTTTTTTGCGGCAGTTGAGGAGGAACAGTTTCGGCGCAATTATTTTTATCAAGTTCCCCTCTCTACCCTCCAGGCGATCGGGCTAAGTTAAGGTGAATGGGAGTGATGGGGTGAAAACGACTGAAGTCGTTACTACAAACTGACTTTTTAAGAAACGACTGAAGTCGTTACTACAAACTGACCTATCCTCCCCTCTATCAATCCAACTGACCTTGATGCTCACATTGATAATCCTCGGGTTGCCATTGGGTGAGATCAATTTCACTCAGGCGTTGCACTTGCTGACAGTCGGGGGAATAGAATGGCTCAATGAGGGTCCAAATTAAACTGCGGGTGACATCTAAAACGGTTTTTAGCCAAAACTCTTTATTGCCAGGGATGCCTTCTTCAGGTACGGTTTCTATTTCTACCGCAATGTTTTTTGCACCTAACAAAATCTGTGCTAACCACTTAGCGCGAGGGAGATGGGTTTGCGAGGTGATGACTTTGACTTTCTTGACATCCCACTGTTTTAAGAGTTCACCACTAAAGGTAAAGTTGGTAAAGGTGGAATAGGCGCATTGTTCTAGCCAGACATTCTGAACAGGAGCGCGATCGCGCTCAAAAATTAACTGCACACAAGGGGCGGCAGAACCTTGGGAAATCACAATGGGAATTTCTGGATGCTGTCTGGCAAATTGGGTGACGTACATTTCTCGTTTGATGCTACCACCCAGGACTAAAATAGCATCAACCGGACCGGAGGCAGCCGACTGTAACCGGGTAATCTGGGCAGTCGCCAATCCGCCGAGGATGCCGAGGATGAGGAAACAAATAAAAATAACTCCCGTGACAATTTTCTTTGTTTTCCTTCTGCCTCGATTTCCTAACGGAGGAGGATTGGGTTGGGAACGGGATTTTTGCTTCATGGCGATCGCCTAGGGAGTCTCCGGTAGCACAAAAATCACTTGACCGTCCTCGATGATTTGTTTGGAGGCCCCCAGGTTGAGCATTTCTTGTTCGGCGCGTTGTTTAACCGATTCATTCATACTATTTTGATAAACCTCATTCCAGGACCACAGGCGAATCCGAGTGCTATCGGGTTCGGTTCTTAGGAAGTCCGCTGCACTTTGATAGAGGTCTGCATAGCCTTCGTACTCTGTCCCTAAAGCCCATTGCGCTGCCATTTCGTGGGATTCAATACTGCCGGGAATATCCCCAAGTAACAGCAGTTGATCCAGTCCTTTGAAGCGCCATACCAGAAAGGCTTTTGGATTGATTTCCGGGGACAAGGCAGCTAGACCCCGTTCCATGTATTGGATGCCAAGTTCGGGTTCCCCTTGGGCGAAGGAAACGGCGGTGGAGATAAACGGATACATTTCGGCGAAGCGGGGATCGAGACGGGTAATGAGGTCGAAGTATTCGTTATTTAAGGCATAGCCGATTTGGTCTCGGATCTCCTCATCTCCAAAATATTGCGCCCATTTGAGGAAGGCATAGTTGGCGATCATGTTATTGAAACCGAGGGTGGGCGATCGCTTCAGTATTTGGAGTTGTAGGGCTTCTTGTTGTTGAGCTTGTCTGGGGTCGAGTTGGGCTAGGCGGGGGCTTCCTAGGCCGGTCTGCTGTATGATTATGGCTCCAGCGAGGGCGACAATGGCGATCGCCACCGTCCTCCATTCTCCCCACCGTCGCAAGGTAGCAGTTTGTACTTTAGATTCCACTACACCCTTCTCCTGATGTTAATTCTTATGACTTGGCGGTAACCCCGGCCAGTGGTTCAAGTCCCTAGGTCTTGCTTAGTCTCCTTCGGACTCTCAACCTAAGTTTGCTCTGTCTCCTAGGGTATCTGCCCCAAAGAGTTCAACCCGGATCCCCGAGTTACAGAATTTACAACATCTACAGATTAACTTAAAAAATATTGCATCCGAACATACTCCGCTTGACAAATATTTTAGCTACACTAGAAACAACCTCAATTAAATCATCCGTGTGTCAACATCCATTCGGCGATTTCAGGGACGCTCCCTAGTCCAGTCATCCGGAAACCGTTTCCGTTTTCGTGAAGTCACTGCTAGTCAGGGGAGCAAGTCCGGTTACTCCATTGTCACCCCATTTTATAACTTGACGGGTTAAAGGGCCACCAACCTCTCCAAGATAAACGGGAGCAGATGTTGCAAGTCATTGAAATTGTTGGCACGGCTGCTATAGAGAGCAGTAGCCCTTGTCTAATCCCGGGCACGGTTGAGGAATTCGAGCTAGGGCTGAATTGACCCAAACTAGACCCGTTTTGGGTTAAGGCTGGGGCTAACAAAGCCCTCTTTTTTGGAACCATACCCCCTGATTTGGAAGATTAACGATGACTAAACCGGCTCGATTATCAGTCCCTAAATTCAAAAATTTGAGCGTCTAAAGAATCAATTTTAAACCCGTTGGTTCTGCGCATAAAATTCTGTAACAAATTGTCTCTATTCGTTAAACCCCTAATCCCGCAATTTACATGAATCAATACTCAAAACGGAACTCTTTGCTGCAAATTGCCCTATTTGGTGGGGCATTTGCCACCACTGCTGCCCTAACCCTGTTAACACCCCTTGGCTCCCGGTCGGTGCGAGCACAGCTTCAAAATAGTCCCAAGGCGATTGTGGATGAAGTCTGGCAAATCGTGAATCGGGATTATGTGGATGGCTCATTTAATCAGGTGAATTGGGAAGCAACGCGCACGGAGTTGTTAAGTCAGGAATATTCATCACCGGAACAAGCTTACGCCGCAGTACGAGTTGCTTTAGCCAAATTAAACGACCCCTACACACGATTTTTAGACCCAGAACAGTTTGAGGATTTGACCACTCAAACCTCGGGGGAAATGTCTGGGGTGGGGATGCGTTTAGAACTGAATGCAGATACCCAAAAAATCACGGTGGTTGAACCGATGGAAAATTCCCCGGCGAAGAAAGCGGGACTGCAATCGGGGGACCAAATTTTGCAGATTGACGATCGCCCCACCCAAGGGATGAAAGTCGAAGAGGCGGCCCAATTGATTCGGGGAAAAGAAGGGACGGAAGTGAGTTTGCGGGTCTATCGCTCAACTCAAGGGGAATTTGATGTCATCTTAGAACGCGCGCGGATCGAACTACAAGCGGTTCGCTATAATATCCGCGCTGAAGGTGGAACCAATGTCGGTTATATCCAGTTATCTGAGTTTAGTTCCCATGCGGCTGAACAAATGCGCGATGCGATCGCGGAACTGAGCGATCGCGGTGTGGATGCGTTTGTTTTGGATTTGCGCGGCAATCCGGGCGGTTTATTGTACGCGAGTATTGATATCGCTCGGATGTGGTTAGATAGTGGGGAAATCGTTCGCACGGTCGATCGCAATGGCGGCAGTCAAGATTTCCGCGCCAATCGTTCGGCGATCGCCAAGCAACCTCTGGCGGTTTTAGTGGATAAAAACTCCGCTAGTGCCAGCGAAATCTTATCCGGTGCACTCAAAGATAACCGCCGCGCTACGATTATTGGCACTTCCACCTTTGGCAAGGCATTGGTGCAGTCGGTTCATTCTCTCTCTGATGGATCGGGGTTAACGGTGACGATCGCCCATTACTACACCCCCAATGGTACCGATATCTCCCATCTTGGCATCACCCCAGATATCGCGATCGACTTGAGCAATGAGGACAAACGCCGTCTAGCAGCCAATCCCCAACTCCGGGGAACCTCCGATGACCCCTGCTATGCTCGTGCGGTTGCTTCGTTGCTGGCACAAGTCCAACCTGAACCCTTAGCAATTCAGTAAACTCTCTTTTTCTGGCATTTTTTAACCTAAAAAGACGAGCAACAAAGGACAAGAAACCCGGTTTCTAATCAGTAAAAGAGGGACGCAAATCTGATGCGTCCCTCTTTTTTTGCTTCAAGGCATCAATCCAAAAACATGATATTATCTGCGGTTAAATTGCCGATTCCTAGATCGACACGGGCGATCGCACCGGAGGTAAAATCTCCATCATCATCGATATACAGTTTTCCCGTATCCGTTGCATAGCCAATCCGAGCATTACTGCTAGTAATGGCTAAAATATTAGCCTGAGTATCCTCAATTACCGTCTCCGTTCCATCCATCAAGGATGCATTGAACAGGGTGACTGGGGTTCCCCCAGATACACCCGAGAGATTCTCCGTAAAGGCGATCGCATCTCCATCGCTTCCAAAGGTAAAATCCGTCATGCGATCGCTGGCAGTTCCCGGGGAATTCACCGTGGCATAGACAAAGATATCTTGACCTTTTCCACCCGTCAACGTATCCACCCCATCTCCGGGGAACAACAGGTCATTTCCATCAGTGCCTTGCAACCTGTCGGGACCGCTAGAACCCGTAATAATATTAATCTGAGGTTGATTATCCACCACGACCACTGCCGGATTATTCGACGCCATCACCCGAATTTCCTCAGAGGTATTACTAAAGCTGTTGTTCTCCAGAAACGCATTGGTCACTTCCGGTTCAACCACTATCCCGACTGGTGCATTCTCGATCGCATTATTCGCCAAGGTGACATTCTCGGAATTAGAAACTAGCTTAATCCCAATCCCATCCCGATCTGAGCCGACGGGTAAATTGGATAAATTTCCATTATCCCCTAATCTCACCTGATTGTCTTCAACTTCAGACTCAGATAAAGACCCCAAGATGCCAAAATCCACCGATTCAAGGGTGTTATTGCGAACGATCGCACTCATCGCCGAATCAAACAGTCCCAAGACAATCCCGCCACTGCCTTGAATCAAATTATTCTCCACCGTTGCTGTGGCGGCATCCTCCAAATTGATGCCATCAAGAGCATCAAAAATTCGCACATTCTCAATGACCAAATTCTCAATCGCCCTCCCATTCTCGGGTTGGACTGCCAGAATATCTCCATTGGTTTCAATGCCATCCAGGGTGACATTACTGGCGAGAATTCTAATACTGATTCCCCCTGTTTCAGAGGAAATCATTGTCTCATTCGTCCCGCGATCGCTATCGTTTCCGGCTACACCGGCATGAAACCCTTTAATCGTCAAGGCTTTATCAATTTCCAGGAGTTCCGAGTAGGTTCCGCTACTCACAATAATGGTATCTCCCGGGTTAGTTTCGGCAATGGCGGTTTGAATTGAGGTATAAACCTGGTAGATTTCCAGAGTTTCTGTATCCGTTTCCGGGTCATTAGCTGCAATTTCAATCTCGAAATAATTGCGATCGCTCAGGTTTTCGGTATCGGTGAGTAAAATCTCCCCGGTTTCAGGATCGAGTGCAAATAGGTCGGAGACTGACTCTCCCTCACTATCGATGACATCCAGAAGGGAATACTCAGTATTACTGGAATTTCCCTCAGTCGAAATCAGGGCGATCGCGCCTAGGGGAGTGGTTTCATTTGCCACAAAGACTTGACGAGGCGCAGGGGGAATGGGATTACTCGGCGGAAAAAACAGCACCGGCTCACTATCCGGATCCGGAGGTGGCTTAATAAAAGCGCTGCGAGTCACTTCTATTTCGGCTTTCCTCACTCCCTGTAATATGGCTAAATACTCCCCAGTTCGTTTGTCTTGAATGATGGTATTGCCGGAATTTGCATCACCCTCTTGTATAAAGTTTAAATTCTCAAACCGGAGTTCGTCGAGCAGTTCAATTTCATCTTCGCCGACGGTAAAATCAACAATCAGATTAGCTTCGCTGCGGGTGAAACTCCCGTTTCCTCGGGCCAGGATGAAGCGATCGCCGCCTTCTCCTCCGATTAACGTATCGCGCCCGAAACCAGCAACTAGGATATCATTTCCCCCGCCCCCGTCGAGGAAATTATCTCCTTCGTTGGCATATAAAGTATCATCTTCCTCTCCTCCATAGAGAATATCGTTCCCTTCATTTCCATTTAACCAGTTGTTTCCCTCATCCGCAAAAATCTGGTCGTCACCTTCTCCACCCGAGATGGTATTGTTTCCGCCGTTCCCAAATAAAATGTCATTCCCTTTGTCGCCAAAAATGAGAGCATTTCCGTCGCCACCATAAACCGTATCATCATCTTGTCCACCATAGAGGGTATCATCGCCTCCATTGCCCACTAAAAAATCATTGCCCTGATTTCCGAATAACAGGTTATTTCCTTCCACCGCATAGAGGGTGTCATTCCCTTCGTTGCCAAACAGGACATCATTCCCTTTGTCGCCATAGATCCCGTCATTTCCGTCCCCACCCAAAACCGTATCGTCACCCTGTCCACCATAAATAATATCGTTTCCCGGGTCCCCGACTAACCAGTCGTTCCCCTGATTTCCGAACAGGATGTTGTTCCCGCCCACCCCATAGAGGAAGTCGTTTCCTTCATTACCATACAGGACGTTATTTCCAGCTTGGCCCACCAAGGTATCATTACCAAGGCCGCCAAACAGGGTATCATCATCATTGGGTCCTGCTGAGAGGAAATCGTTGCCCTGATTCCCTAGGATGTAGTTCACTCCGGGATTCCCCTGAATCAAGTCATCCCCTGGACTGCCCAGGATCGTATCATTGCCATCGGGTCCCAGTAAAATTTCGGACTGAGCGGGTAAGGGTTCTATGCTATTGTTGGGATCTGTCCCATTGATGGCTACCATTTTTTTTCCTGTTAAATATTATTAACTTTGAGCTTGCCCAAGTTTGGATGTTTTTTTCCTAAGTAATTATACGGTTTCCCGTAAGACTACTGAGAATAAGCTCTCAATTTCTGTATAAAATATGCCGGTAATTACATAAGATGCGGGGATTTCACCCAGAAAGGCGCTCGATACCCGGGATGAGATCCGGGCAGAAATGGGCTTTGGGAACTAAAATTATGGAGATTAGCCCACAATCACCGCCCCCAAAACTCCCGAGACGGATGAACCGATGGGGGGCGGCTGTCGTCGCCGGTCCTGGGTTGATTGAGAACAGCAAAAGTCCTCAGTCCGTCCCATTATGGTTATAATGACCGCCTCAATGTCCCTCGGATTTTACCTGTTGAGTGAGGTGAATTAATTCAGGTAAAATGAGCTGATTGAGGGCCAGTTTGACCGCCCCGGTTGAACCGGGAATGGAGAAAATTAACTTAGATTGATAAAGGCCAGCGATCGCCCGCGAGGCGATCGCCCGTGACCCGATTTCTTGATAGCTTAAGGCGCGAAATATTTCCCCAAAACCGGGTAAAGTCTTCTCTAGCAAAAGGGCGATCGCATCATAAGTCGTATCCCTCGGCGCGATCCCAGTTCCTCCATTAAAAATGACCGCCTCCAACTCCGGACGCTGACCCAGAGCGATGAGATGGCCCTGAATCTGCGCCGGTTCATCGGGAAGAATCGTATAATCTACCACGGCATGAGCGTTCTGGAGCAGTAACGCTTGAATCAATTGGCCGCTGCGGTCCGTTTCTGGGGTGCGCGTGTCGCTAATCGTGACGATGGCGCAATTGACGGCAACCGTTTGAGAGTCGGGATGAGGGATATTTGTCATAGCATTTTGAAGGCGATCGCGCCGGAGTTGAGACCCTTGTCCAAGGGTTACGCCTTGCTGAACCCTAAACCATTTTCCTTGGCGTAGCGTTCCATAAAGCGCATAAACCGCTCCCAATCAGCTTGGGATTTCATCACATGGGTCGCTTCGATGCCGTCAGCTTGTCCGTTGACGAATTTACCCTTGACATCCCGGCAAGCGATTTCGCCTTCTTCATCCAGCAAGTACATTCCGGTAATCTCATCGGTACTGTCCTTGTCCAGAATCGCGGGATTTTTGAAGTAAAAGGTCGCGGTCCCCTGGGTGCCATCTTTAGAGCGAGTTAGGCGCACGTCTGGGACCACATCTTCCTTGAGGCCTCGGGAAAACTGAATTTCAGTCATGTTCTTGTAAAGTTTTATAAACGACTCTGGGGATTATTTTCTCATCTTTGGGCCTTATTTGCGCTCGGGATGAGCTGATTCTACAGAATTTGAGTCGCCAAGGGTGTTGATTCGGCCAATCAATTGGTACATTCGTCCGGCATCGCGGCGGTTAAAGAAGAAAATCAGGCGGGGGAGTTCAAAGGTTTCATCTCCGGTTTCTTCCGGTAATCCTCGGCTTTTTTCGATGATGCCTCGGACGAGGATATCGCTAAACTCTTCATTGAGTTGGGCGATCGCCTCATCGGAGAGTTCGGTTTTGAGGCGAATCACAAAGCGATCGCCCACATAGCGACTGGAGTGATAAACCTGATAGAAACTGCGAACCGCTTCACAGGCGACCTCGACGTTATCCGTAATCGTGTAAAGACTGCAATCATGGGGACTAATTAAGCCCCGGTGCAGCAGGTGCTTGCGGATATAGGCATCCCAGTCTTTCCAGTAGTCGCCCCCGGGACGGTCGATTAGGACCACGGGACAGGGACCAAACCGTCCAGTTTGCCCCAAGGTGACGCATTCAAAGGCTTCATCTTGAGTGCCAAATCCCCCGGGGAACAGGGCGATCGCATCACTTTCCTTGAGGAAAAATAATTTGCGGGTAAAGAAGTATTTGAATTCGACTAAATTCCCTGGGTCAATATAGGGGTTAGCTTCCTGCTCAAAGGGCAGTTGAATGTTTAAGCCAAAGGAGTTGGCTGTGGTGGCTCCTTTATTGCCTGCTTCCATAATGCCACCCCCGGCACCGGTCATGACCATAAATCCCTGCTGGACTACTGCACGGCCAAAGGCTTCAGCAATCTGGTATTCAGGGGTCTCCGGTTGGATTCGCGCTGACCCAAAAATCGTAATTTTCCGGGTATGGCGATGGGGATGAAAGGCTTGAAAGGCGGCTTCCATATCGAGTAATGCTGCACTGAGAATTTTCCAGTCCAGACGTTCAATGTCTTCGCCGGTGAGGCGAACGAGAGTGGAGAGCGATCGCTCAATCCATTTTCTAAACTTGAGGTTCGGCAACTCATCAATGAGTTCATTAATCTGGGCCTGGAGGCGATCGAGAGAGTCAGAAGAGTAAGGGGACGCCATAAATATCATAAAGGCTGCACCTTGATTCTATCTAAAAGCGATCCCCAGTGGCAGAAAAACTGATGGGGGTAGAGATTTTTCCCGCTACAGGATTAGGTCCCCGGGACCCGAAACCCCGTTTCTGGCCCTTGCTTTGTTCCTCATTCTCAGTATTTTTGTTGATATAGCCAGTCTTGCAGCAGTTTGACACCTCACCCCCGTCCCCCTTCGACCCCCTTCGACCCTTCGACTGGCTCAGGGCTCAGGGCTCAGGACAGGCTTCGACCCCCTTCGACCCCCTTCGACAAGCTCAGGACAGGCTTCGACTGGCTCAGGGCTCAGGACAGGCTTCGACTGGCTCAGGGCTCAGGGCTCAGGACAGGCCTCTCCCGCTTTGGGCCGCCGACGGTTGGGGGCCGCCGAGGGTCCATTCGCCTAATCATTTAGAACCGCTATAAACCCGGTTTCTAATCGTTACTGTACCCCTGGACTCGATGGTGTTCGGTAAGTTTTAAGCAGGTGGGAGGAGGCAGACAGGATAAACCCGCCCGAGTTCAACCTAGGGCGGGAGAGAGTTTGGACCCCACAGAGTCCAGCGATCGCAAAGTGGATCTGGAGGAGTTCAGTTTGAGTGGGGTCCAAAGAGAACTAAGAATTCGGATCTAACAATTAAAAGGTTTAATGTTGAGCATTCTAAATTCTTAATTCTCAAGAACCAACATTTCTTTATGAAATCTCCAGACAATCCGTTGAGTAAGGGAGTCTCGATGGTGAGTCGATTACTTTGCTATATATTTTTCTAGGGTATTAGCCAAGGTTGTTTTCGGCACAGCGCCGACCACCATATCCACTCGTTGGCCGCCTTTGAAAATCATTAAAGTAGGAATACTTCTGATTCCGTATTGGCTGGCTACGTTCGGGTTTTCGTCGGTATTGACTTTAACGACTTTAACCTGACCGTCGTACTGTTGGGCGATTTCATCGACAACAGGGGCTACCATCCGGCAAGGTCCGCACCAGGGTGCCCAAAAATCGACGAGAACTGGAACCTCGCTATCAAGCACTTCTTGCTTAAAAGTAGAGTCTGTAACTTGTGCGGCTGCTGACATTGCCCTTGATTCCTTTTCTATAGGGTTTCTCAACGAGTAATTTTACCATCCTAGAACCGATCGCCTGTGGTCAGACTTCCTGGCAAGAGGATAGCACGGGGCTAAATCTCATGTATTGGGTCGATTTAGTTGAGGACGATTGGCCTGGATGCAGACTTTAGTTTAGTCTATTTTCGCATTTAAACAAGTTTTCCCGAATAAAAAACCGCCCGAACAGAAGTCCGGGCGGAGTGTGGTGTGAGGAGTGAACGGAAACATGCGTCTCCGCTATATTCTATTGTAAACTACAGATTGCTATGGTGGTGTAAAATTTGTGCAAAGTTTTACACTACCCCAGCAAGCAAGTAAATTTACTTACCCATTCCCAGTTGTTGTGCTTTTTGATAGACTTTTCCTTCCGTGAGCAAAGAAGGAGCGATCGCCACTTCCACCTGTTGCATTTCCTTCATATCCTTGGCCCCTAACGTCCCCATACTGGTTTTCAGCGCCCCGAGGAGGTTATGAGTCCCATCATCCAGACCCGCTGGCCCCCGGAGAATTTGTTCTAAACTCCCGGTACTGCCGACCTGAATCCGCGTCCCCCGAGGCAGCACCGGAGAAGGAGTCGCCATCCCCCAGTGATAGCCTCGTCCGGGAGCTTCTTTCGCCCGAGCGAAGGGAGAGCCAATCATCACCCCATCAGCACCACAGGCAATACATTTACAGATATCTCCCCCAGTCACCAAGCCCCCATCGGCGATGATAGAAACATAGATCCCGGTTTCTCGGTAAAAATTATCCCGTGCCGCAGCACAATCTGCCACTGCCGTTGCCTGGGGAACCCCAATGCCCAAAACCCCGCGAGAAGTACAAGCGGCACCAGGTCCAATCCCCACCATAATCGCCGCTGCACCGGCTTTCATTAACTTCAGGCTCACCTCGTAGGTGACGCAATTTCCCAAAATCACAGGAATCGGCATTTCCTGACAAAACTTAGCCAAGTCCAGAGGAGTGACTGACTCGGGAGATAAGTGATCCGTGGAAACCACGGTGCCCTGGACGAAAAATAAATCGGCCCCCGCTTTGGCAACCGTTGCGCCATACTTAGCAGCCCCTGCCGGAGTCGCACTGACTGCGGCGATCCCGCCTTGGCTCTTAATTTGATGAATACGCTTCTCGATTAACTCGGGCTGAATCGGTTTGGCATAGAGTTCCTGCATCAACCCGACAAACTCTTCTTTGCCGACGGAGGTAATGCGATCGATAATCGGTTCGGGATCTTCATACCTGGTTTGGATGCCTTCCAAATTTAGGACACCCATCGCTCCCAATTGAGAAAGCAAAACTGCCATGCGGACATCAACGACCCCATCCATCGCACTGGCGATGATCGGGATTTCTCTCTCAATCCCGCCAAGGGTCCAGCGCGTATCCGCTAAAGAAGGATCTAGGGTTCTCGTACCCGGGACTAAGGCAATTTCATCTATTCCGTATGCCCGGCGAGCTGTTTTGCCGCGCCCAATTTGAATGTCCACTGCTTCTATCCGTTCCCAAAACTATTTATGCCAGACTATCAAATTTACAGGCAAACTGACCTAGAGTTGTCATTTGTCATTTGTCATTTGCCATTTGTCATTTGTCATTTGTCATTTGTCATTTGTCCTTGGTTGATGGGGGCATGGGGGGCATGGGGGCATGGGGGGCATGGGGGGCATGGGGGGATTCCGGCTTTATCCTTGCGGTAGCCATTTTAAACTCGCAAGAACTTTAGAATAAGAATAGAGAGAAAGTTTATAAAACTTAAAGGATGATGAAGCTGAAACGGATCGGACATATTGCCATTCGCGTCACGGACCTCGATCGCGCGGTGCAATTTTACCACAACTTAGGCATGACCGTGGTCTGGAAGGACCCTGATTGGGCCTATTTAAAAGCCGGAGAGGATGGATTGGCCCTCCTGAGTCCGAGTTACCAACACGCGGGACCCCATTTTGGCTTCGTCTTCAGCGATCGGGCCGAAATTCAGTCCGCCTACGATCGCCTCAAAGCAGAAGGGGCCGATGTCCGCGAAATCCACGATCACCGCGATGGGACTGCCTCATTTTACGGCAAGGACCCGGATGGGAATTGGTTTGAATATCTCTACGAACCCACAACGATTAATCAACTCGCCCGGACTACATCGTAACTATTCTCACCTTATCTCACAGGGTGGTAAGTTCCACCCTGTACCCGCATTGATATCCTCAAGATTTTTACATCGTGCAAAAACCCGGTTTCTTCACCCTATGCAACAGACCAGAAACCGGGTTTTTGGATAATCTTTGATTCTCCACCGAGATGTTTTGTAAAAACCCGGTTTCTCAACCCTACGCAAAAGACCAAAGAATTGAGGTATAATAGTTTTAAATAAACTCCGCCTATAAAAGCTTATGTCTTTGACCATTGAACACTTAAAAAACCTGCAATCTAAACTCCAAAATGA
>NZ_JAFLQW010000034.1 GCF_017313335.1 Phormidium pseudopriestleyi FRX01
CCCTATATAGCGGTTTTCTGTTGGATGAGTTACACCAGTAGGGGCGCAATGCTTGCGCCCCTACTGAATATTCTGTCCCTCACACGCATGAAAACCGCTATATTTGTCGAGAGGCTTCATCAAACATTCTGTTAAATTTCTCTAATTTTAGTGATAGAATAAAGACAGAAGAATTCAGTGGCTTTAAGAGTAAAGCCAACGGCTATGAGTCGAGTAACAATGGGTTTAGCTTCTGACTTTCATCGCCTAGAGGCAAGTGTGATGAAAATCAAACTATTCCGTTTCGTTGCCAATGGATTGCTGGTCTTTGTCAATGTGTCTCGGGACTTTTATCTTGCTCGGATGATTCTGCTTGGCGATCGCGTAGTCTCTCCCCAGGGAAATCACCACGCCCCAACCGAGGGAGTCTGACATCGGAAATCTAAAGATGGGGGTCAAGGGCAATGGAATGGGAGTCTTTTGCCCGAGGTCAAAAATCAGGGATTAAATCCGGCAGAAAAAGATTGACGGAAGTGGGGAAGGAATATGCAGACCGAGGGGGTAAAATGAGACAGTTGTGTTCTGTGCCGGACCTTGATCGAGCGCTATACCTTGCCCGAAATGGGCGAACTGTGGACTGAGACCTATAAATTTAAAACCTGGCTCGAAGTCGAGCTGGCGGTTTGTGACGCTCAAGCTGAACTGGGTTACATTCCCGCATCGGCAGTGGAAGAGATTAAAGCCAAGGCTAATTTTGACCCCAAGCGCATCCTCGAAATTGAGGCGGAAGTTCGCCATGATGTGATTGCCTTTTTGACCAATGTGAATGAGTACGTCGGGGAAGCTGGACGGTATATTCATTTGGGATTAACCAGTTCAGATGTGTTGGACACGGCTTTAGCATTGCAGATGGTGGCGAGTCTGGATCTGTTGCTGTCGGAATTGGAAACGGCGATCGCCGCGATTCGATATCAAGCGCAGCAACACCGGGATACGGTGCAGATCGGGCGATCGCATGGGATTCATGCCGAACCGATTACTTTTGGGTTTAAACTGGCTGGATGGTTAGCGGAAATGTTGCGCCATCGCGATCGCCTAGTGCGGGTGCGATCGGCCATTGCCGTGGGTAAAATCTCCGGTGCCGTGGGAACCTACGCCAACATCGAACCCCGCATTGAAGAGATTGCCTGTCAGAAACTCGGACTCGAACCCGATACCGCCTCCACTCAGGTGATATCGCGCGATCGCCATGCTGAGTTTTTGCAACATCTGGCCCTACTAGCGGCTTCTATCGAACGCTTTGCCGTAGAAATTCGCAACCTCCAGCGCACCGATGTTCTGGAAGTGGAGGAATACTTTTCCAAAGGGCAAAAAGGCTCCTCTGCCATGCCCCATAAGCGTAACCCGATTCGGTCCGAACGCTTAACCGGGATGGCGAGAATCGTGCGGGGTCATGCTGGAACTGCTTTGGAAAATGTGGCGCTTTGGCATGAACGGGATATTTCCCATAGTTCCGTCGAGCGAGTTATTTTGCCGGATGCTTGCATTTTGACTCACTTTATGTTAAGGGAAATTTCAGAATTGGTGAAAAATCTCCAAGTCTATCCCGAGAATATGAAGCGGAATATGAACGTTTACGGCGGGGTGATTTTCAGTCAGCGCGTTATGCTGGCCTTAGTTGAGAAAGGCATGAATCGGGAAGAGGCGTATAAAACTGTACAATCCTGCGCTCATCAAGCGTGGAATAAACCCGATGGGGACTTTCGTATGGCGATCGTCAAAGATGCCTCCGTTACAGATAAGCTGTCACCGGAGGAAATCGAAGACTGTTTCGACCCGAAATACCAGCTAAGACACCTGGATACGGTTTACCAACGCTTAAACATTTAAAACCGGCATGAAGGAAGCTTAGGGATGAAGGATGAATTGAATGGTCAAGGGTTCGGTTCATCCTTCATTCTTCCCCGTAATTTTCATTAAGAGGTCGTGCATGAAACCCCGTTCCTTGATCGCATATATTCTGGTGATGCTGGCGATCGTCTTGGCGATCGCCACCACAAGTACCGCCACAAACCCAGAACCCCAACGCACCGATTCGCCAGTAGAATCCCTGCGATTGCTGGCAGCAAAGCGGGACTTTTTAATTGGGACCGCCGTCCAACCTGGCCCCTTACAAAATGAGGTTCTCTATCGAGAGGTACTAGGGCGGGAATTTAACATTCTGATGCCTGAGAATCATACAAAATTTTGGCGATTGCATCCAGAACGTGACCGCTATGATTTTAGTGAAGTTGATGCGATCGTGCAGTTTGCTCAAGAACATGATATTAAAGTGGTCGGTCATGCACTGGCATGGTTTCATGCCGTTCCCCGCTGGGTCGTTGAAGGCAATTTTTCCCGGGATGAACTGATGGAAATCCTCCATGATCACATTCAGACCGTAGTCAGTCATTATCGCGGTCAAATTTATGCTTGGGATGTGGTGAATGAACCCGTAGAAGCCGATGGCAGCTTAAGAGAAACCATCTGGTCTAAAACCATTGGACCGGAATATATTGACCTAGCGTTGCAGTGGACTCGTGAAGCCGATCCAGATACTCTATTATATATTAACGATTATGCGGAAGGGCTTAATTCTAAGTCTGAATCGTTTTATAACTTAGCAAAAGAATTACGGGAAAGAGGAGCGCCCCTTGATGCCGTGGGGTTCCAATGTCACCTGGGATTTTTATCGGCAAAAAACGCTGAAGAAGTGGCTGAAAATATGAAGCGCTATGCCGAATTGGGGTTAGATGTGATGTTCACCGAGATGGATGTTCCGATTGATCAGTTTAGCGGCACCAAAGAGGAGCAATTAGAGGCACAAGCTAAAATGTACCGGGATTTTCTGAAGGTCTGTTTAGATGCCTCTAACTGCAAAACCTTAATGATGTGGGGATTTACCGATCGCCATACCTGGTTGAAGGGGTTTACTGGAGGTAAAGCCCCATTGATTTTTGACGAGTCCTATCGTCCTAAACCGGCCTATTCTGCAATGTTGGAAGAGTTAAAAGCGACAGAATAGATTCCGAAACGATGCCCTCAAACGGCCCTAATCGGTTGGCAAAAACCCACCCTTGAAGGGGTGGGGGCGGAGGTTCCGGGGGTGTTTGGGGGTTGGCTAGGGATTAAGGTTGGTAGGCCCCCTGGAACCGATCCGATCGCAACCGAGCAATATGTAGCGGTTCCCTGACTCATGAGGTACAGACATTTAAAGGAGTGCGTTCGCGTAGCGTGTGCGTCAGCACAAAGATCTTGCTCGCTATTATCAAAAGCGAGCAAGATGCTCGCACTCCTAAGATGTACGCGAATAACGGTGGGAACCGCTATAATCAGGCAATTTTCAGGTGGGAATTGCCCTTAAACTGAGCTTGGGGCGGTTGCCGCGGTTTCTTTCAGTAACAACTGCCGCCACTGGCGGATAATCTGCTGAAAAATCCCCCGTTCCGGAGTGACCCAGGAGGCGATCGCCTCGGACTCCAAAGTATCTAGGGCTACCGTTGCTCGGGCTAAGGTGGCCCATCGTTTTACCGGGTCCGGCTGTTCAGAATGGCTAGAGATTAAGGCCCCTATTTCTCCGAGACGGGCGATCGCATTCAGAACCTCCGGTCGAATCACGCCAGCTACTGGCATCCGGGAGTTTGCTTCCCCCTCATAGAAGGCAACCAGTTCGGATTTTTGGAGAGTCGGTAAGGCAATCCGGAGGTCAGAAAGGTTATCCAAAGATGATAATGCGGCCAAAATTGTCAAGGATTCGAGAATTTCTACACCCCCCGGATAGTCTCTGAGACTGAGGAGATGAGGCTTATACTCGGTCCAATCTAACTCAGACCGATGCATGGACTCAGAATTGAGCAACTGATACAGTAGGGCCGAAAACCGAGTTAAGGGAGTTTGACGATGCGATCGCCGGACCCAAGTTAGAACCCCAATCCAACTTTCTGAGACCTGATTCAACCAATCACTCCCACATTTGACCGATTGCAAACCCAGTTCTCCCAATAACACTTCTCGGCGTTCCGGGACTCCTCGCCAATCTTCGGCACTGACTGGTGACCAGAGATAGGCTTTTAAATCCGGGTCTCGGGCGATCGCATACAACAGATGTAGAGGATTTGGGGTGGAATGTAAATACCGCGATAACGCACTCAAGGCAACGGAACGCTGAAAGGGGTTGCGGCAGACTTCAGCGACCCGATGTAAACCCTCCTTTTCATCCCGTTGCAACTGCTGGAGTAGAGATTTGCGAGTATTCGGCAGTGGCAACACGACCAACTCATCCCAAAAAACTGGATGTTCATCGCCGCGTCGGTTGGGTTTGAGTGCAGCAATCAATTCAATCGGGTAAAACAGGAGACGCAACGACCCGATCGCCACTAGCAAATTAAAGAAAATCCCGATTCTAATTCCTTGGGAAACTGCCGCCACAAACCTAATTCGGGAGGCAATGTCTTTATCTTTGATGATATTCGCATCAAATGCACCGACTGCCATAGCGATCGCGAAAATCAACCCTACCCCAGTAAAGATACCCAACCCACTGCGTCCAGCTAAAGCAAAGGCCACGAACCAAATTGTCCCCATAAAAATCGCAAACCCTACAGTGAGTACCGAGGTATCGATGGCGATCGCCCCGAACATTTGTTGATAGGGTGGATTAATCTTGAGCAAATCATTCAAAATAAACAGGTTCGTGAACAAGAAACTCCCCCCCAGCGCCAGGACAAAGGCTGTCACCACACTACCGGCTAACCCCAGGGCCATAAAACTACAAGTGAGAATCAGTGCCGTTGCTAATACAATCCAGATCCACAGGAAAACTGTCCCGATTGCAAACCCGAGGGTAGTCCAAAAGAGGGTGCGTTGGACTGCTTTAAGAGGAATTTCTTCCCCAGAAGTGAGATTCCAAACTTTAGGGAGGCGATCGCCGGCACCGGAGATGATTCGTTGTCCATCCGGAGTCACCGCAACAGATCTCACCCACTCTTGATGTCCAGGGAGGGTATGTACCAGAGTCCCTTGTTGGAGGTTCCAGACTTTCAGGGTATGGTCAGAAGAGGCCGACACCACTTGCTTACTGTCCGGGGTGATTGCTAATCCATTAATCCACCCCTGATGTCCAGTTAATTCGTACCGGAGGGTTCCCTCATTTAGGTTCCAGACCTTGACAATTCCATCCATACCGCCAGAAACCACCTGTTGTCCGTCTGGGGTGACTGCAATGGTATTGACCCCTCCAGGATGTGCCATCAAACTCTGCACTTCAGTGCCAGATGACCGGACCCACACTTTAACTGAACCATCCAGACTAGCCGAAATCACCTGTTCTCCATTAGGGGTAACCGTGACGGCATTAACCTTAGCAGTATGACCGCTTAACGTTTGCAGGAGAGTTCCCTGTTCCAGATTCCAAATTTTCACGGTTCCATCTGTAGATCCAGAAATGGCCTGGGTTCCATCTGGGGTGAGGGTTATACTGTTGACAGGTCCGGTATGACCCTCCAGGGTATGCAGTTTTTTTCCGGACTCGATATCCCAGACGATGAGGGTACTGTCTGCTGAGGCGGAAATGGCTAATTTTTGGTCTGGGGTGACCGCGAGGTCTTCAATCCAGCGACGGTGGTTTTCGAGAGTCTGGAGGCGATCGCCTCCTTTGATGTCCCAAATAGTAACCGCGCGGTCTCCTCCCCCTGAAATAACCCGGTCTCCTGAGAGTAACGCCAAGGCATTAATTCCGTTGGGATTACCCGATAAGGTTTGCAGCAATGCACCTCTATCCAGATCCCATACTTTTAAGTTGCTGTTTCCAGTAAAGTCTCTCCCGGAGGCAGAAATAGCTTGAGTATTGGAAAGGGCCAGGACAGAATTAATGGATCCGGTATGACCTTGATTCACGGCGATAGTATAGAGGAAAAATGTGAATGCCAGTAGGAACAAGCATTTCACCACCGAGGCGATCGTCATCAGATACAGGTTTCGATATCCCGGGACCTTAAAACTCCCCCGAAATTTACTCCATCCGCTTTGTCGATACAAATCAGGGGCAGCTTTGTACAAATAGCTTCGGAGTACACTGGGACGAAAAAATACCCAGTAGGCCAGCAGACCATAATGATAAGGATTTAACGGGTTTAGGGATGAGGGTGTTTCACCCCGCTCCAGTGGGAAAATGGCCATAATGATTTTACTGTAGGGGTCAGTTTTACGCAGAAACTCTCAAGCTCTTTATCGGTCTTTTTACAGTATTCCTTTTCCGCTCCTCCTCGGGATCTAGGTTTGGTTAAATTTTATGAAGCAACTATCATTTTTATTCCTTGTCCCACCTGTAGTCTATTTATTTTGTGAAGGAAAATTGAGTCCCGAATTATCATAAGCTTGGTTTGATGAGTTCATGAAATATCCTTGTTAGCCTTATAAAATTACTTATCATGGCTTATATTCAAAACGATTTTAATCCTTAAATTATGAAAAATTTCCCTTGATTTCAATTTAGTTTATTCTAAATCTTTATTCTGATTAACTGATATTCAAAAACCCGCAGGAAAAACCATGAAAATTAATTACATCCTTTTATTTTCGGTTACTTTAGGCTTGGTCCTCACCATAGGGTTCTGGCAACCGGCTGAATCTGTTCGGATTTCCGACGGATTTAATCCAGGAGAATTTTCAGAACAGAGTCCATCAATTGTAGGGGAGACAACTGCCAATACATCTCAGTTTGAGGGAGAAAAATTGGTCGATATCCAAGATATTAATCCCGGCATTGCCCTGGATATTCGCTATGCCACGGCTAATAATTTCTTGAATGTCAAACTCTACTCTGTCCCTCGATGTCTTCTGCGAACTAGCGTCGCCCAAAAGTTATCGCGAGTTCAAGAGCAATTGCAACCTAGGGGACTGGGGTTGAAAGTTTTTGATTGTTACAGACCCTTATCGGTAACGAGGAAAATGTGGTCAGCGTTGCCGGACCCCCGTTATGTTGCTAATCCGGCAAGGGGGTCGCGACACAATCGCGGTGCAGCGGTCGATTTAACCCTGATTGACGCAATGGGCAATGAATTAGAAATGCCCACGGACTTTGATGATTTTAGCGATCGCGCAGCCCGAGATTACGAAGGAACCAATGTCAGCAACCAAGCCCGCCAAAATAGTCAATTACTCGAATCGGTGATGACCCAACAGGGTTTTATTCCCCTCATTACCGAATGGTGGCATTTTGATGCAGAAAACTGGCAAAATTATCCTCTTTTAGATATTTCTTTAGAAGCTATAAAGTAGTTTAAGGATTACTTGACTTCAACTAAAAAGTCATAGCTAAACCCTCGGAAATTTGAGTCTAAAACAATTTGATAGTCTCCCGTTCTCGGGAGAATTCCACTCCAATTTTGGAGGCCCGTATAGTGACCGCCATCAGTGAGTTCAGTTTGCCGATTAGGGTCATTGGGGATAAAAACGAACGGCAACGCGCCTTCGGAAACAGTGATGTTTAAAGTTTGACCTGCGGATGCCTTCAGGAGATATTCATGACTTCCGCCGCCAATAATCCGACCCGTGACTCTGGCAGAAGTGCCATTCGGGGGAAAATTAATCCGTTCAGTGACTTGGGAACAAGAGCTTTCGGTGATACTTTTGGCAATCCAACCTTCCACTGGATTGGTAATTTTAAACCAGCCATTTTGTTCGTCCGTAACGGCGAGAAAAGTCCCATTGGTAAGGGTTCCTAAGAGATTATTGGGGGCAACTTCTGGGCTGGAACGAACGTTAGCTGGGGGGTTGGGATCGGCGACGATCGCCGTGGTAATTTTGCAGTTGTCTTGGGAAGGGGTAATCATAATCGGTTCTGGAGTAGGGGTTTGGGGAGGTTGGGAAGATTGGGAAGATTGGGGAGATTGGGAAGATTGGGAAGATTGGGGAGGTTGGGGAGATTGGGAAGATTGGGAAGATTGGGGAGATTGGGGAGATTGGGGAGATTGGGGAGATTGGGTTGGAACTTGAGTGACTGGAGGGCGTGATTGGGGTGATTGGGAGGCAAAATAGGCACCCCCGAGTGCTGCGGCGATCGCTCCTGCCGCTAAAGCCATTATAAACGGTGTTTTCCCTTGCATAACGTTTATGGCATCTTAGCCAACATAGAACCACTCACCCAGTCTAAACGGTTCAAGGGGTGGGGGCCTTTATAGAGATAGATTTTTTGTATGAACCCGGAGAGAATGGCCCATTCTTCTATCACGAACGAGTGCATCTGTCGGGTTCTGCTTTCCCCCTGGACCCTGCTATCCTGCCACATTCGTTCCCGCACTGCGTAAATCGCTTCCCGACTGCTGTGATTGTGCCGCAGTTTGAGCGTTGACCCGATTCAGTTCGCGGATCCGACGAGAGAGCAGACGGATGATATTGATGGCAATACCGGGGGTTTCATCAATAGCATCGTAGAGTTGCTGCTGAGTCAACACCAGACACTCGCAGGGTTCCAGAGTTGTGACAGAAGCTGAACGGGGTTCAGCATCGAACAAAGACATTTCGCCAAAACAGGTCCCCTGTTCTAGTTTAGCGAGGTCTCGATTGCCAATGTGAACGCGGACCTTACCAGAAACGACGATATAGAGCGATCGCCCCTCCTGACCTTCCGTGAAAATGGTATGCTTTGCCGGGAAAGATAGCTCATCCATCACAGAAGCCAGACGCACGAGAAAGTCATCCCGAAGTTCCTTAAAAATCGGAACGGCCCTGACAAATAATAATCGGTCAACACTGGTGAGCATCTTAAGGCAGTAAACCGTAAAAAATAAAACCTAAAAAGTAATCAGGAGCAAGTAAAAAGGCAAAAGCAAAAATTTTCCTTTGATCTTTTTACTTTTACCGTACTTTAGGTCGCTTCCAACCCGGGGATGCCCGGATAATTGGGAAAACTCTGGGGGCCTCCAGCAGTAGATGAGGTTTGCGGAGGGGAATCCGCAATGCCCAATTCCGCCATCATTTCCTTGACTTGAGAGGCAACGAGGCGATCTCGATCGTTTTTCATCCTGGGCAACAGTTCGGTGAGGGCGCGAGGAGAGGCCACTTTCAGGTAGGCTAACACAGCTTCGCGCACAAAACTTTTCGGATGGTTCAAACAGGCTAAAGTTTGTTCCGCACTCAGACTCCAGCGAGAAGCCCTTGCCAGGTGAAAACAACAAGCCAGGGGCCACTCCGAGATAAAGTGGCGTAAGTCCACCAATCGCCGGAGGCGATCGCTCGCAGATAGGGTTTCGATCGCAATCAGTTCCGAGAGACTCTGGAGTTTTTCCTCATCGGCACGGCGATCGAGAATACTCAGCAAAATCCGTTTACTCGGAATATCCAGAGTATTATCCAAAATTTCCAAACCCCGGGCCATATTCGTCCGCACACCGGACTTTAAATTAAAAGCCGCCGCTTGAATCGAACCGAGGGGATAGAGAAACTTCATCAGCAAAAACAAGCGGTCCACCGAATCGGAAATGACATCGCGCAAAGCGCGGCGCAGCAGATTCGCTTCTCGTCCGACGATTTCTTCTGGATTGAGTCCGATGAGGGCCTGATAAATTTGACCCATCAACATCAATTCTTGGTCAATTAACGTTTCCACCCCACTGCGACCAATCCGATCTAAAACCCCTTCAATTCCGCCTTCCTTGGGAATTTTCAAGAGAATGCGAAGGATGTTGCGGCGGGTGGTCCCCCAACTGGTGACCAGATGATTCACCAACACATTCAGGGATTCCAGGGTGCCTATTTGACCGATCGCCGTCCAAGCCTGCATCCGGACTAAATCGGGCTTGTGAATATCTTCAGCCAGGGCCACGAGGCGATCGAGAATTTCATTCTCCAAACGAACCAAAGCTCGCATCGCCGATTCCCGGGTTGATTTATAGTAAAGTCCGCGCAACAGCGAGGGATAATACTCTTCTAAATGAGTCGATGCAATCACCTCCAACAGGGCACAGCGGACGCGCAAAGACTCATCCTGGAGCAGATTCGGTATAAACAGTCGTAACCCTTGCAAATAATCCGCTTCTCCCAGGGCACGACAGCCCATCACCCGTTCCCGTTCCTGTTTGTGGGTCAACATATGGCGCAGGGCGTTAGTCGCTTCAGCTTTTTGTTCGCGGTTGCCGCGACGCATGATGGAGGAGGCAGCAGTCCCGCGAACCACCGGGTCTACATCTGCACGCAGATAGGGGCGCAATTGCTCAATATCGAGTTCCGGTTCAGTCAGCCAGATATAGCGCAACGCCAAAGCTAAGACTTCTGGGGTGACAGATTGGTTGAGCAGGGTTCGCAGATGGGAGGTGTAGATGGGATTCGGATGGTTCAGCATCACCTCCAGACTTTGACGCTGCAAATTGGGGGTAAGATTGGGCAGGAGGGGGCCGAGGGCTTCGCCAACGTGCTCTGGGTCGATTTGGGTAAGCAATTCGATACAGGAGCGTTTATCATCTTCGTTGCCTTTCTGTTCGAGGGTTTCGACTACGGTGCGCTTTAACGCTCGCATATCGACATCGGAAACTCCGAGGCGTCCCCGTTCGGCACTGGAGACTAATAAGCCGAGATAGCGCGATCGCAGGATCCAGACGATAAAAAACCAGCCTAACCCCATCAGCACCACTGACACCAAGAAAACTTTGCCTTGATACACCAGAATCTCTTGGGGGGTAGCTTCAGGAAAGATCAGCCTGCACACCCAAATTGCCGCTAAAATCGCCACCCCGGTTACCCCCACTGCCAGGGGTTCAGCGATGCCATTCACCATTGATTGGATATTACTGCGAATGCTATCAGGGAGGGGTTGGAAAAAGACGGGACCGGTGCCTTCGATGAGGGTGTATTTGAGGAGCTCTTCAATAAATTTCAGGGAAACTAGCCCCCAAAAGAAGGGCAGAATCGGGGTCAGGGAAAAGGCGCTGAGTAAAACAACTGCCGCCGGTAAGAGGGTGGCGGCGGCAAAGACCCCGAATCGTTCCACAATTCGACTGGAGGCAAACCACTGCATCGCCAGTTCAAAGAGTCCTAGGATGCCGTTAAAGACGCCGAGGAAACTGGCAATCCCGATCGCCAAATCTTGTCCTACGGGGTTTTGCTGTTCCAATTCACTTAAAAATAGGAAGTCAATGACGAGATGTAAGGCTTCGGCGAGGATAAAAAATCCAAACAAGGGAACCACATAGCCTTTCAGGGGTCCACCCAGTCTACGATTGGTGAAATCCGGTTCATTTTCCAGGGAGCTCGTGCGCGGGGCGTCGGGAAAGGCTTGTTTGTAGGTGCGACTCAGGTAAAATAGCAGGAAGGCCCCCAGCAGCATCATGAAGCAGGAGGTTACCAGAACATTATTCAGTCCGACGACTCTGAGCAGCACGGGTAAGGAAAACCCACTAATCACATCGGCGAGTAAAATGCCGCTACTGATGAGGGGATAGGTGCGTTTAATTTCCCGAATGTTAAAGAGTTGATTGGCGGTAATGGAGGTGTTGAGGTCATTGAGGGCAAAGATGGCTTCCAACCACAAGCGCATCAGGAAAATCGTGACTGCGGCGGCGATCGCAATATTTAAGGCCACCCGAAAAAATAGCAAGGGGATCGCCATCAGGATCGCCACTGATACGATCACTTGGCGTAGGGGGAAAAACCGTTGCATCCACGAATACATGACTCCTAGGAAGGATCCCAGACCCGCCCCGGCGACATAAATCCAGGGCAAGGATTCCGCCCCATATTCGTTCAAAAACAGACCCACTGTACTTGCTTCTAACCACAACATCCCGATTGATGTGACGGTATAGAATGCAAACATCAACCAGGTGCGCTCTCCTTCCTCGGGACGGAGATTTAACCACTGTAGCAATGTGGTTGCTAACCTACCCTTAGCGGCAAACCGCTGTTCTTTTAGTTCCATGCAGCGTTGATTTCCCGTGTTGTAGAGTTTCCCTGAATGCCGGTTGTCTTCATCTACTATTCTTCTGCTATTTAGAATGCCATACCCTGTTCTGGCATGAAAAGCCCAGTTGATCCCTCATTATCCTCTGCTCTTGTCGCCAACGGGTTCCGGTTAATGGTTGACTCTAGGAGCGCTATATGGCGTACACGGGTTAATTCGCTTATGCCTAGCTCCTGTACCATGACCTCCTGCACTCAATCCCTGGCACGATTTTATAAGTTTTTCTTCCTTCTGATTAACATAATCTCTACTATTTTTCAATTGCTCTGGCTCGGTGATGCCTGAAGGAAGGTGACCGGGTTTTGGCGAGGGTTGAGAAGGGCTCGGAAGGATGAGTCGTCTGAGGCTCAGAGATGGGTTTGAGGGCCTAAAACAAGTCTTGCGCCGAGCGACACGCTCGGCGCAGATGAGGATACCTCAGTTCTCGTTAACTCCCAGTTAAACCCTCAAGGGGAACGGCACAGTAGTTCCCTTTCCAGGGTTTCCGATCGCTTGATTTGAGGGTTTGTTTAAATCCTAACAGCCAGGGCTGATGGTTATCTTACCGCTTTATGGGGGCCGTCACCCCCGATCGCCTGATTTCCCCCGCTGATTTTTCTCGGCACGATTTTGGGGGGAAAATCTCTGGTTGACACTCCCGATGTCTAAAGACACGGGGATTCTTGCACAGCCTTAGACCAAAGCCTAAGTCTGATGGGCGCTGCTCATTGTGCCTCTAATAAGTCCGCTCAAATTAGATTTGAACTTTCCCTTTACTTTGCGAAGGA
>NZ_JAFLQW010000532.1 GCF_017313335.1 Phormidium pseudopriestleyi FRX01
CTCCGCAACCGTCGTGATTTTGAACAGATCCCGGGGTGGCAGTGGTCAGATTGGCCGATCGCCCCCGAGGAGTGAGAACGGGTGCGATCAGTGTTCCCGATCACACCCACTCCACTGGATTATAAATCAATCTCAGCGCGAATCACATCTTCATGGCGCCGCAGGCTGAAACCCACTTTCTGAGACAGGTGTTGCATGGCACCATTATCCGGCAGAATATCAGCCGTAATTCGCACGAGCTTCTCACTTCGTCCCACTTCAATCAACTGTTGCAACAGTTTCGTTCCTAACCCTAACCCTTGATAAGGGTCAGCCACGAGTAATCCAAATTCCCCTTCATTGGACCCGTGTAACTTCGTCAGACGACCGAATCCGAGGATTTGATGTTCTCCCGTTGCGGGATCTCGGTAATCTGCCACCAGTGCCATTTCGCGATCGTAATCGATAAAGCAAATCCGGGCTAACCGTTCGTGAGAAATTCGGCGACTGAGTTTCAGCAGGTGGAAGTACCGGAAATAGACTGAGCGATCGCTCAAAGACTCATGAAACTTAACCACCAAAGGTTCATCTTCCGGACGAATCGGACGAATTCTCACCGGCGTACCATTCTTCATCGACCACATAGTAATATACTGAGTGGGATAGGGCCGAATCGCTGGACGCGGTAACTCATCGGGATTGCTATCAGGATCGTGAAGTACCACCCTGGCATCTAAGGCGATAATCTGTTCAGGAGATACCAGCAGTGGATTAATATCGGTCTCTTTAATCCAAGGTTGTTCGACGATTAACTGACTAAATCTCACCATTAATTGCTCGATCGCCGCGATATCCACCGGGTCCCGTCCCCGAATCCCCTGGAGGGCTTTGTATATTTTAGTCTGTTCCATCATCCGCCGCGCTAGGGTAGTATTCAACGGTGGCAACCCCAAAGCTCGGTCTTTAAACACTTCCACCAACTGTCCCCCGGTCCCAAATAGCAAGACGGGGCCAAATTGCGGGTCAATACTGCTGCCAACGATTAACTCATACCCGTCTAACTTAATCATCGGCTGGACGGTTACCCCTTGGAAATATTCCGCCCCAGCTTTTTGGGTTACCGAGGTTTCAATCGCCCGATAAGCATTTCCCACAGCTTCAGGACTGCCTAAATTGAGCTTCACCCCCCCCACATCGGTTTTATGGGTAATTCTTTCAGAATACAGTTTGAGAACGATGGGATAGCCGATTTGATTGGCAGAGGCGATCGCTTCAGCTTCACTCGTGGCAATGTGAGTTTCCACCGTAGGAATGCCATAAGCGGCGAATATCTGTTTCGATTCAAACTCAGTCAACAGGTTGCGTCCCTCTTTCCGCGCCTGGGTGATGATTTTCTCAACTAACGCGCGATCGGGCGTGTTTTGGTCATCATCTTTGGGGAGTACCGGCGTCTCGTATAAGGCGCGGAGGTTATAAGTGTAGCGCCACATATAATTAAACAACCGCGCTGCTGTATCCGGATAGGGAAAGGTGGGGATATTCGCTTGATTCAGGAAGTTCGCCCCTTCTCGGACATCTTCCCCTCCCATCCAGCTTGCCAAAATCGGTTTATCTTTGATTTTGGCGTAGGGTTCCAGTTGTTTAGCGGTTTCTGTGGGGTCCGTCATGGCTTGTGGGGTTAAAATCACCAACAATCCATCACTATTCGGGTCTTTTGCAGCCTTCTCTAGGGTTTTGGCATAGCGACTGGGTTCCGCATCCCCTAAGATATCGATCGGGTTGCTACGACTCCAATGAGTGGGTAAAAATTCATCCAGTTCTGAAATCGTTTCTTCTGAGAGTTCGGTGAGTTTTCCCCCTTCGGTAATCAGGGCGTCGGTGGCAATCACCCCGGGACCTCCGGCATTGGTGAGGATAGTTAAATGGGGTCCTTTGGGGCGCGGTTGTTTGGCAAGGACCTCGGACATATAGAAGACGTAGGAGATATTGTTGACGCGCAAGACTCCAGTCCGTCGGAAGGCGGCATCGAGCACTTCATCACTGCCGGTTAAGGTGCCGGTATGGGAGGCGGCAGCTTTGGCGGCAGCTTCGGTATGTCCAACTTTGATGACAATGATGGGTTTACTTAGGGCTACTTCCCTTGCAGCAGAGAGGAACGATCGCGCGTTGCCAATGGATTCCATGTAGATGACGATGCTTTGAGTGTTGGGGTCATCACCGAGGTAATAGATTAAATCCCCCCAACCCACATCCAGCATGGAACCAATGGACATAAAGGCGCTAAAGCCGACATTTTCCCGCAAACTCCAATCCAGAATCGCGGTACAGAGTGCCCCACTTTGGCTGATAAAGCCGACATTCCCCGGTTTTGCCATTTTGGTGGCAAAGGTGGCATTGAGTCCGGAGAGGGGACTCATGACCCCGAGGCAGTTGGGTCCGATAATATGCATTTTACCGCGACGGGCTTCGGCGAGGATTTGCCGTTCGAGTTCGATTCCGGCAGGACCGATTTCTTTGAATCCGGCAGAAATGATAATCGCGCCGGGAATGCCGACATCGACGCATTCGCCAATGATCCCGGGTACGGTTGGGGCGGGGGTGACGATGATCGCCAAGTCTACTGGATCGGGTACAGCGGCAATAGTTGGATAGGCTTTGATCCCCAGGACGTTATCCCGCTTGGGATTGACGGGAAAGACGGCACCACCAAAGGGACTGGCAATCAGATTAGATAAAATGGTCCGTCCCACACTGCTTCGGCGATCGGTTGCACCGATTAAGGCAACATTTTTGGGTTTAAAGATGGCATCAAGGGTTTGCCGTTCGTAATGCAGGAAGTCTTGTGTAGAGACGGCGCGCTCTTTTTGGTCGGGTTTGGTGACAATTGGCTTTTCCATCGCTGGATGTTCCTTAAATATAATCTTCTAAATGGACATTATTCCAGAGGCGACCCGATCTTTTTGAGTAAAAAAGCTTAGAGTTACTTAGCCCTAGCGTACTCACTCCTGTTCGCTATTTCGGGAAAAAGTCACAATCCTTTTAGAATTGTGCAGTCGCCTGGTTCTAAATTGCGTCAGGTTATAGAGTCCCGTTGTTTCCACCTTAACGAAATTGATTGATGCTTGTCAGTGAGTTGGGATACTCCCTGGGGCGATCGCCTCTTCAAGTCACCTGCTGTTAACAATCCCGGAACGCCCGCAAGTGAGACCGCGCCCTTTTGTCAGGAATCCTTGAATATTCAGGCGATCGCCGGTTATCCCCCTAATTTTCTCCCGTTTACCCGTTTATTGCACCGGCAACCCATAACTCCTGAAAATTTCCATCACCGCTTCAATTTGTTCCTCTGTAGGGGGTTCGGTATTTTTAAGTTCATACTCATACCCCAACTGTTCCCACTTATATTCTCCCATTTGATGAAAGGGCAACACTTCCACTTTTTCCACATTGGTTAAGGTGGACACAAATTGGGCGAGTCCTTCCACATTCTCCCGGGTATCCGTCAGATTAGGCACTAAAACAAACCGAATCCAAGCCGGTTTATTAATCTCCTTAAGATATTCCGCAAATTTCAGGGTAGGTTCTAGGGAAACATGGGTCACTTTTTCATAAAGCGCCCGATTATAGGATTTAATATCCAGCAGCACTAAATCTACATAATCCAAAACGGGTTTAGCTGCATTTAATTGGACGTAACCGGACGTATCCAACACGGTATGAATATCTAATTCTTTGCAACGACGGAAGATTTCTCTCACGAATTCGGGCTGCATCAAAGGTTCGCCTCCAGTCACCGTCACTCCCCCTCCGGAAAAGCGCATATAGGACCGATATTTTTGCACCTCTTCGATGAGTTCATCCACGCTGACGACTTTGCCCTCTTCGATATGTCGGCAATCGGGATTATGGCAGTATAAACAGCGTAGGGGACAGCCTTGGGTGAAAATTACAAACCGAATTCCAGGACCATCGACGGTTCCGCAGCTTTCAACGGAATGGATGGCACCGAGGGCTTGAAAGTCTCGAACTGCGGGAGGGGTAGCGGTGGGATTGGCTGTTCTGTTTAGCATGAGGGAGGATGAAAGATGAAGGATGAAGGATGACAAACGACCAATGACCAATGACCAATGACCAATGACCAATGACCAATGACCAATGACCAATGACCAATGACCATTCATCAAAACTACAAAGGTGAGCTAAAGGCCCACCTTTGTAGTTTTGAAAGATTAGATACGTTCGTGGAAGGTGCGGTTAATCACGTCTAACTGTTGTTCACGGGTTAACTTAATGAAGTTGACGGCATAACCGGAAACCCGAATGGTGAGTTGCGGATATTTTTCCGGATGATCCATTGCATCTATCAGGGTTTCGCGATCAAGGACGTTGATGTTAATGTGATGACCTTGATCGTGGAAGTACCCATCTAAAATGCCTACAAGATTGGTAAGCCGATCGCCATCGGTTTTACCTAACGCTTTCGGGACGATGGAGAAGGTGTAGGAAATCCCATCTTGGGCGTGTTCATAGGGCAGTTTAGCTACGGAAGATAAGGCTGCGATCGCCCCTTTGGTATCCCGTCCATGCATCGGGTTCGCACCCGGTGCAAAGGGTTCGCCTGCTTTCCGTCCATCGGGGGTATTCCCGGTTTTTTTACCATAAACCACATTGGAGGTAATGGTTAAAATCGACTGAGTGGGAACCGCATTCCGATAGGTTTTATGCTTGCGAATCTTGTTCATGAAGTTTTGGACGAGATCGGCGGCAATGTCATCTACGCGATCGTCGTTGTTCCCATACTTGGGATAGTCACCTTCAATCTGGTAATCTACGATTAAGCCTTGAGCATTGCGAATAGCTTTGACTTTGGCATATTTAATCGCCGCGAGGGAGTCAGCCACTACCGAGAGTCCAGCAACGCCACAGGCAAGGGTCCGATAAATATCGCGATCGTGCAAAGCGGCTTCAATCCGCTCATAGCAATATTTATCATGCATATAATGGATCACATTCAAGGTATTGACGTAAAGTTTCGCCAACCAATCCAAGAAGCGATCGAATTTCGCCACCACATCCTCGTAATCCAGACTGTCTCCCATCACTGGGGTAAATTCCGGTCCAATTTGTTCCCCGGAACTTTCATCTTTACCTCCATTAATGGCGTACAGCAAGGCTTTGGCCAGGTTTGCCCGCGCCCCGAAAAACTGCATTTGTTTGCCAATTCGCATGGCGCTGACGCAACAGGCAATCCCGTAATCGTCGCCATAGTCGGGCCGCATTAAGTCATCGTTTTCATACTGGGTGGAACAGGTGTCGATGGAAACTTTCGCACAATAGCGTTTGAAGTTTTCCGGTAACCGTTCGGACCACAGAATGGTTAAGTTGGGTTCCGGTGCCGCACCGAGGTTATATAAAGTATGGAGGAAGCGGAAGCTGCTACGGGTGACCAGAGAACGTCCATCTTCACCCATGCCACCGATACATTCGGTCACCCAGGTGGGGTCGCCAGAAAATAGTTGGTTGTAGTCCGGGGTCCGTAGGAAGCGCACCATCCGCAGTTTCATGACGAAATCATCAATGATTTCTTGGGCGGTGGTTTCAGTGAGAGTGCCGTTTTTCAGATCACGCTCAAAGTAGATATCCAGGAAGGTAGACACCCGTCCCAAGGACATCGCCGCACCATTCTGTTCTTTGACTGCGGCAAGATAGCCTAAGTATGTCCACTGGACGGCTTCTTGGGCATTGTTGGCGGGTCGTCCCAGGTCAAATCCATACCCGGCACCCATGTCTTTGAGTTCTTGCAAGGCCCGAATTTGTTCGCAGACTTCTTCGCGCAGTTGGATCACGGGTTCAGTGATCGCATCGAATTCCAGGGATTCTAGCTGATGTTTCTTGTCGGCAATCAGGCGGTTCACGCCATAAAGTGCGACGCGCCGATAGTCCCCAATAATTCGTCCCCGTCCATAAGCATCGGGCAATCCGGTGATGATCCCCGAATGTCGGGCCGCCCGCATTTCCCGGGTATAGCCATCAAATACACCGTCATTATGGGTTTTGCGATACTGGGTGAAGGTTTTTTCAGTTTCCGGGTCGAGTTTATACCCGTAGGCTTCTAACCCGGCTTTGACGATGCGAATCCCCCCGTAAGGCATGATGGCACGTTTCAGGGGTTTATCGGTTTGCAGTCCGACAATCCGTTCTAAGTCGCGATCGATATAACCCGGACCGTAGGCGGTAATCGATGCAGGAATCTTGGTTTCCGCATCTAATACACCCTTGATCCGTTCTTCTTTCATCAGTTCGGTGACTTTCTTCCAGACCGTTGTAGTGCGTTCTGTCGCCTCTGCTAAGAAGGTCTCATCTCCTTGATAAGGTTTGTAATTTTTTTGGATGAAATCCCGAACGTCAATTTCTTTACCCCATTTGCCGGTCACGAAGCCTTGCCATTCCTCGCTAATGGCGGTTTGTTTGCCCGGTAATTCTGTTGCTTGGGGAGATTTTACTGAAGTGGAAACCATAGTATTAATTACCTCGAATCGGTAAACCGTTTTGCTTGTTCTCTATCCACTCTTTTAATATAGCGCACAATTCAATCTACTTTTCATTTTCTACTTTTTTTTATAAAAAATAAAGAAACTCCCTGGGGGTGGATGCATTCTGGATGGGCTGTAATTGCTGCTGTGGGGTGGGGGATGACTGCTACTGCCTAGGCGGTCGGAATTGTCAAGGTTTTCTTAAAATATTATAGATTTTCTTTGGAATTGTTTAATATTTATAGTGGGGGAGATGGCAAAATTTAGGGTAGGATTGACCCTTGCATTTTTTTTTGTTTTCCGGTACAATGAAAGGTCAATATTTTAAGGTTTTGGATCCGGAGATTCTGATCCGTGGCACTGGATTTGCTGCCAGGTTTCTAGTTCGGTGAAAAATTGCGATCGCATCGCGTCAGAGGAAATTCACGACTTCGGGACTCTCAATTGCAGAGGTCCCGTGACCAATTTGGGTAATGCCAGCGGTGGCGGCAGCGGCATGGATGCTGGCGGGACCGTCCATTTCTCCGGCATGAACTTTGACTTTTTTGCCTGAGTCTTTAGCGATCGCCAAGGCATCTTGAAAGCGATCGCCACGGGTTTCAGGAGTTTCTAACCCATGTAGGTCAAATCCGGTGGAGTGCCTCCCGGAGGGTACTCCATCGAGGCGCACCTTCTAAATGCAGGTGCAGTTCAGCTTTGGGCATCTGATCAAGGGCGACTAACATCCGCGAAGGTTCCGACTCTACCATCAGGGTGGGGTACGACTCTCGTAATTTACAGTCCATCTATCTTGAACTCTATACTCTTGTGTATAGACGACTTCTCCTTATTCGCAAAAAGAGACGTGGTTCCTAAGTTTAGCAAAAAACGTTGCGATTCACAACCCTTTTCATGAATTTATGTAACGAATGTTATTGTTCCTTGTTATTTAACCGAGAGCTTTCATTATAAGAGTTGCAATCTTTTAGGTTCAAGAGTCGCTACATAGCTGATTGGGATTACCCTTTAGCTTCTTTGAATAAAAAAAAGAGAGGTTCAGTCTGTTGTCCAGGAACAGAGGGGATAACCTTATCCCAAATTTCGTAATATTTTGTAATTGTTTTAAGGCATTAATTCGCTTATGATAAACTCAAAAGCAAAAGACAAACCCCTGCGACTTAAACCGCAGAGCCGGTAATCTCCTAAATTGTAGAAAGTCGGATCTGCCTCAATCCCAAACCCAACGAACGAAGAAATGGGGACTTGCCTTGAACCCTAGGTTCAGCCGCTTTCAGCGAGGTAACCCTCTCGGGATGAGACGCCTCGAAAACAGACCGAAAACTACAGTGTTAGGAGATTCGTTGCAACTCCCCGATCGCTTTAGGCCGAGAAGCACCGGATCAACAGACAGACGGAGCAGAATCAATCCTTAGATTTACCAAACGCAGACAACTCAAAAAGTTTCTCAACCAAATAGTTGCTAATCTAACCCGGTTAGCGCACAACCCAAACACAACTCCAGTCCCAACACAACTTATTGGCATAATCAAAAACGAGGACTAACAAATGAGCGTTCAAAACTACAACACATCCCCCAAAGAAAACAGGGAAGAAGCCACCAGTTCCACCCGCAATACCTATCAAGACGTATCCGCATCTAAGACCATTAAGAATACCTTGGCATATAACGAAGCCCTAACTACCAGGAAAGAAACCCTAACCTTAGAACATGACCAAACCCCCAAAACCTACGGACTAGAAGTCCTAGGCATGAAAAACCTAGGCCATGTCTATCGCAACCTCTCGATTCCAACCTTGGTCGAACACGCCTTAGCCCGGGCGGAAGCGATCCTCGCAGACAATGGCGCACTTTGTATTAATACGGGAAAATATACCGGACGGTCTCCCAATGATAAATTTATCGTAGATGAACCGAACAGCCGGGACGAAATCCACTGGAATAAACTCAACGTTCCCATTTCCGAACAGAACTTCAAACGCCTCTATCGTCAAGTTCTCTCCTACGTTCAGGGTCGAGACCTTTATCTGTTTGATGGGTATGTCGGGTGCGATCCCAACTACCGAGTTGGCGTGAGAATCATCAACCAATACGCCTCACAGAATTTATTCGCGCATCAACTCTTCATTCGGGCGACAGACGAAGAACTTGCCAACCATCAAGCCGATTTCACCGTAATCGCGGTTCCCGGTTTGCAAGGTGACCCAGAAATCAACGGCATCAACTCCGAAGCCTTTATCGTCGTCAACTTTTCTCAAAAAATCGTCATTATCGGCGGTTCTAAATATGCCGGGGAGATCAAAAAATCCGTATTCTCCTTGATGAACTACTTTATGACCAAGCGGAACGTCCTGCCGATGCACTGTTCGGCAAACATGGATGACAAAGGCAATACCGCCTTATTCTTCGGACTCTCCGGTACAGGTAAAACGACCATTTCAGCAGATCCGACCCGTCAGTTAATTGGGGATGACGAACATGGTTGGTCAGAAGATGGCATCTTTAACTTTGAAGGCGGATGTTATGCGAAAACGATCGCCTTGTCCAAAGAAAACGAACCGCAAATCTGGGATGCCATCCGGTTTGGTGCCTTGATGGAAAACGTCGTCCTTGATCCCGTTACTCGTCATCCCGACTATGATGATAACAGCTTGACCGAAAATACCCGGGCTGCCTATCCCATCGACTATATTCCCAATGTCGTGCTTCCCAGTGTCGGCGGACATCCAACGGCGGTCATTTTCCTCTCAGCCGATGCCTTTGGCGTCTTGCCTCCGATCGCCAAACTGACGAACCGGCAGGCGATGTATTACTTCATGTCCGGTTATACCAGCAAACTCGCCGGAACAGAACGAGGAATTACCGAACCCGAAGCCACCTTCTCCGCCTGTTTCGGCAAACCCTTCCTCCCCCTCTCCGCTACCGTGTACGCAGAAATGCTCGGTGAACGCCTGCGGAAACATAATACTACCGCCTCCGTATATCTCGTCAATACCGGATGGTCTGGTGGTCCTTATGGCGTCGGCAGCCGGATTAAAATTAAATATACCCGGGCAATGGTATCAGCAGCCCTGAGTGGCGAACTCGATCACGTCACCTGTCATCCACATCCCATCTTCAAAATGTTGATTCCCGAAGCCGTTTCCGGTGTACCCAACGAGATTCTCGATCCGCGCAATACCTGGGCGGATCAAGAGGCTTACGATCGCCAAGCCAAAGAACTAGCCAGCCGCTTTGTGGATAACTTCAAACGCTTTACCACCGCCAGTCAGGAGATTATCGACGCCGGTCCTAGCTTTGAATAACTGAAGCGCACAGTAGAGAATCCAGGATGTCAGGAACCTGAATGCACCTGATGTCCTGATTCTCTAACTCAATATAAAACTTATAGCGGTTCTTGCCAAGAGTGCGATCGGCCCTCACCCCAAACCCCCTTCGACCCTTCGACTGGCTCAGGGCTCAGGGCTCAGAGTCGAAGGGGGCTTTAGACACTAACTCATGAGTCCACCGAACCGCTATATACCCGATTGACTCGGGCAGTTTTCTTGAGGTACTCCTCACGTTTCCTGTAGAGGGAAAGGTGGCTCTTCCGGGGCTCTGCTCGATTTCTAAATTCTTTCTAAAGAAATACAATCTCTCTCAAAAGTCTGAAAAGCTTGACGAGATGTCGCTGGAATAACACGAACTCGGGGAGATTGCTGCTAAAGTACAAGTTGTTTGTTTACAGAGGAATGTAGTTCATGGGAACTTTAAAAGTTGGGATTAATGGATTTGGACGGATTGGACGCCTAGTCCTGCGTGCCGGAATCAACAATCCCAATCTGGAATTTGTGGGGATTAACGACCTGGTTCCTTCCGATAACCTGGCCTATTTATTCAAACATGACTCAACCCAAGGGCTATTTCCCGGGTCGGTCAAAGCGACTCCCGAGGGAATTGAGATTGATGGTAAGTTTATCCCCTGTACCGCCATCAAAGACCCCACGGAACTGCCTTGGGGTAAAGTCGGTGCCGATTACATTGTCGAGTCTACGGGACTGTTTACCACCCTAGAAGGGGCTACCAAGCATATTAAAGGGGGTGCCAAGCGCGTCGTGATTTCCGCACCGACGAAGGACCCGGACCAAGTACGGACTTTCCTAGTTGGGGTCAACCACGAGACGTTTGACCCAGCGAAAGATACTGTCGTTTCTAATGCCAGTTGCACCACGAACTGTCTAGCGCCGGTTGCCAAGGTGATTAATGACAATTTTGGCTTCAGTGAAGGGCTGATGACCACCGTGCACGCGATGACAGCGACTCAACCCACGGTAGATGGACCGAGTAAAAAAGACTGGCGCGGTGGCAG
>NZ_JAFLQW010000610.1 GCF_017313335.1 Phormidium pseudopriestleyi FRX01
TGCACAAGGGAATTACCTGCCACCATGTCTGAGCTACCAAAACTAATAGAGAATATAATCCGAAAAAGCTAAACAACAAGATAATGGTTTTCGCATACATTTGCAGACAATCACGAGCCTGGCGATCGGGATTTTGAAAAAATTCGTCAACCCTTCGTCTTAGTTCGGTCTTAAACCCACTATTCTTGCCAAACTTCAATTTTTTTGCGGCCTCTTTTTCAAGAACCACAGACTGATGAGATTTATTGACTTGCATCTTGTGGCGAATCAGGTAAAGTCGTAGGGTTGTAAAGTTATCTGTATTCATGTTGTCCTCCTTTCCATGTCTGTCTTGTATTCGCCCTGACGCGCTGCTCCATTGTACCTGGCTCGATGCAGCAAAGCCTGTTGTGCCGCTAACACGTTCGACTCCTTGCCGTGCCAAAGTTCCAACGCGGGTTGCTGGATGGCGCGGCCAAAGGAAAACGTCAATGCCCAAGGTGCTTGCACTTTGAAGCGAAGGTTCATAGCATTCAAACGAGCCGAGGCTATTTCACTGGATTGACCACCCGACAAAAATGCGATCCCAGGAACAGCAGCGGGAACTGTTCGCAACAAACACTGCACCGTGGCATCAGCCACCTCATCTACCGATGCTTGCTGAGGACAGGTCAATCCCGGCAGCACCATATTGGGCTTGAGGATCATCCCCTCCAGTAGCACCCGTTGGGTGTAAAGCTGTTGAAAGACAATTTGCAGAACTGCCGCCGTTACTTCGCCGCATTGCTCCAGCGTATGCTCGCCATCCATCAACACTTCCGGCTCGACAATGGGAACCAGTCCGGCTTCCTGGCACAACGCGGCATAGCGGGCTAACGCCTGCGCGTTTGCTTCGATGCCCCCCGCGCTGGGAATGTCAGCGCCGATGGTAAGCACTGCGCGCCACTTGGCAAAACGAGCGCCCATTTGAGCGTATTCTTGGAGGCGATCGCGCAAGCCATCCAGACCCTCAGTAATGGTTTCGCCGGGATGACCCGCCAGGGCCTTGGCACCCATATCCACCTTGATACCAGGAATGATTCCCGCTTCGGCGATGACTTGCAGAAAGGGCGTGCCATCTTTTTTTTGCTGACGGATTGTCTCGTCGTACAAGATCGCGCCACTGATAAACTCACCCAAACCGGGCGTAGTGACAATTAACTCCCGATAGGCGCGTCGGCACTCCTCTGTTTGAGGAATCCCCAGTTTGGCAAAGCGTTTGTTGCAGGTGGGATTGCTCTCATCCATTGCCAGCAGTCCCTTGTCGCTGGCAACCAGCGTCTTGGCAGTGTCTATAAGTTTTTGGACATTCGTTAGCTTCATGAACTACACCTACTCCTAAGATATTGATGGTTTAGTGCTCAGTTGGGTTATCACCAACTTGAACAATTAACTTGCCAAAGTTTTGCCCTTGAAATAAACCCATAAAGGCATCGGGAGCGGCTTCCAGACCTTTCACGACATCTTCTTTGTACTTGAGCTTACCGGCCTGTAACCACTGAGATACATCATGGATAAACTCTGCATGACGTTCTTGATAATCCCCCACCAGAAAACCTTTGATTAGTGCACGTTTTACCAAGAGCGGCATCAGGTTTGGTCCGGTCGGTAACTTTTCGGCATTGTACTGAGAGATCAGTCCCACCAAGGGAATTCTGGCTCCCAGATTGATCTGCTGCAACACGGCTTCTAGAATTGGCCCGGCTGTATGATCGACATAGACATCAATTCCATTGGGACAAGCCGCTTTCAAAGCTGAATTCAGGTCTTGAGTTTTGCGGTTGATACAGGCATCAAATCCTAATTCATTGACAATGTAATCACATTTCTGATCGCTGCCAACCACGCCCACTGCCCGACAGCCTTTGATTTTGGCAATTTGACCCACCACCGAACCCGCCGCGCCAGATGCAGCAGAAACCACAACAGTTTCGCCGGCTTTGGGTTGGCCTATATCTAGTAGCGAAAAATAGGCGGTCATTCCAGGCATTCCGGTAATGCCCAAGGCATAGGAGATTGGTACTTGATTGGGGTCAAGTTTTCTCAAGCTTTCACCTTTTGAAATTCCATAGGCTTGCCAACCGTCATACCCCACAACGAAATCTCCCTCTGAAAATTGGGGATGCTTTGATTTCATTACTTGGCTGACAGTGCTACCTACCATGACCTTGCCTAATTCTGCTGGAGTTGCATAGGACTCGCGATCGCTCATGCGCCCTCGCATATAGGGGTCGAGGGATAGATAAATGGTACGGTTGAGGACTTCTCCGTCCCTTGGCTGTGGAATTGCAGTCTCGACTAAGGCAAAATTGCTCCTCGTTGGTGCTCCAGTTGGGTAACTTTTGAGCAGAATTTGTTGGTTCATTGATTCAGACATAGATAACTCCTGATGAAATTATTGGGCATCGGTTTCAATCATAAAAGAGAGTCCATGCTCACCTAGCAGTCCCCTCCCGCCAGGGGTGTTATCCACTAAAACTGTGATCACAAGCTGTTCAATCATGTTCCGTTTTCCCTGGTAATAATGCGGTTGGTACTCTTTAAAACCCCATGATCACACCCCATAAGCTGCACCCAGTTTAGAATATACCAACATTTGTGTCCCGGTCGGTTGGTTAACGAGATTGGCAATCACCAGACATTTGACTTTGAATAAGAAAAAAATATTGCCGGGTTCGTCACAGAGACTCTCAAAATTCCCCTGACCCTTCGCAATAATCAGGTCGGCAGTGGCAAAGCGATCGCGAAGCTCCTGATTACAGTCGGTTAAAAGAGTGCCTGGAGCATCTGAACCATTGTCGATCACTTCGACAATTTGATCCAGTCCTACCGTTTGTGCATCGACAAGCGTGGCATCATTAAGGACTGGCGCACCGCGCACGACAAAGGTAACCCGCGTTGGCAAAAGTTGTTCAACCAGCAGTCGATCAAAGGCAATTTCACCGGCATTGTCAGCTAAATATAAAATTGATTTGGCTTGGGCGATCGCCTGACGGAACTCGGACTGTTGTCCGAAAAATGGCTCTGTCAGGGCTTGGTTTAAAGCCTGTCGCACATCCGCCTCTGTCAGGTTGCCATTACTGCCCATATCAATGACATTTCCGGCGATCGCCAGACGAGCAGCCATCAATAATGGATCGGTGGCAGATTCAACCTCAGCCCGGAGCGCCGGGATCAACTCCATCCCTAAGCGATTTTGCCAATCTTTCGTCCCACGGTAAGGATCATCTACCCCTGTGAGATCGCGCAACCGTCGATGAATCCGTTGGGCCATCGCGGGGGGTGATTGATTTAAGTCCATCTCCCCAGCCCAACTCAGAGTATCCCGAATAAGGTGCTCATGCACCGATGGATCTGTAGATATTAACCGAGCCGCATCTAGGGATTGGCGCAACAGACAGGGAATACAGTCTAAAGAGGTTTTCATGAGGATTTTAATGGGTTTTCAAGGTCTATATCCGATCCTTTATCCGTTGTGGAATGCCCTCACCCCCAACCCATCTCCCAAAGGGGGAGAGGGGGGCTATATATGTCATAAATCATTTAGGATTGCTATATATCCGATCCTTTATCCGTTGTGGAATCCGTCGGCGGCCCCCAACCCCCTTCGACCCTTCGACCCTTCGACCCTTCGACCCTTCGACCCTTCGACTGGCTCAGGGCTCAGGGCTCAGGGCTCAGGGCTCAGGGCTCAGGACAGGCCTCTCCCAAAGGGGGAGAGGGGAGATGAAGATGTCATAAATCATTGACGATTGCTATAGCGATCGCTAAGGGGTAGGACTTGACCCCATTTGGCTCAAAATATTTTGCACAATTTGTACCCCGGTTAAGGCTTGCCAACCAAACAATCCCAGAAGAACCACATTTAAAGAAATATGCACATTGCGAACCCAATCATGCTTTTGCATAAAGGGCACCAACGCCGCAGAGGCGGAAACCAACCCCACGATTCCTAACCCGGCAAATAGGTGAGGGCCAATAACGATTTTCCCACTGTTGATGTAGGTTACGGTGATCCCCCCGATCGCCCCCATGACGATTAGCGCCAAGAATATAGAACCAACTTGATGATGGCGAATGGCAAACCGACCCTTGATTAGTTCTTTTTTCGGCTCTCCTTCTGCCAGCCTTGTCCGTCGAACCTGTACTCCGAGGTATAGAGTGTAGAACGCCAGGGCTAACAAAACCCACATAGTAACGGGATGAAAAAAGCTGAGATAGGGCTTAAGAGCCGCAAGACTTTCTAAGTTCATTATGATCACTCCCAAAGTATTTGTAGATGTTAAATTGATCCGTCACTGCATAACTATTATACCTCTTGCATAAATACCAAAACAATGTCTGAAAAGTTTAATTTTGTTACGCAATATTAAACTTTTGCAAGAGGTCTATTGGCTATAGAGTGATTACTTTTGAACAGTCAACGATCGCCATTCTTCAACCACAGCGGGAGAAACATTAAGGACAATTTCTTGTTGGTCTAGGGTTTGCAGGATTAGCCGCAAGGGGATTGCTGATTCCAATTGCATCAAGATTGGCTGTAAATCATACTCCCCTGCATTAGTGGCCATTTTGGTGTCGTCCATAAACATATCCTCAGATACATCTACGGCAGTCAAAGTTTCGCTCATCGAGTTAGTAATAGTTAGGGGCTGGGAGTGATCGATGTTTGCGGTGCCTGGAAATGCAACTAGACGCAAGTATATACTGTCCTGATGATCAGGAAGAATCCGTTCAAAGGCGATCGCTTGCCAACTGTTGCCCTGTTGATCCTTGAGCATTTGGCGAGACTTATAAATCTCCGACTGGTAAACTGTCTGCCCTGGTTCTTCTTCTAATTGGCGAATAACAGCCTGAGCCGGAGAGACTGACAGATTAATCATCAATATCCCAGCTAAGATTCCGACGATGAATACTGATCGGATAAAACGTAAAATTCTTTTCATTCTGATTATTCTTCAAATAGATTGATTTAGTGTTAATTGGTCGCATCTTGAATAGCTTTCTGGATATTATCGGGAATAAAAACGGCATACATTCCCCGCAAGTCCCCCACGTTGAAGTCATAAGCCAAATCTTGGGGGTAGCCATCTTTAATAAACTGCGGGCGGCTATCTTTTAACCCATGACAAGCCAGGCAACTGGCTTCCACTTCAATACGACGGTAGTAGCGTGTTCCCATCTGTTTATCCAGGGTTTCTCGATCCCAAAAACCAATTAGCTCCGGCTCTTGGTTGAATTTTGCTAATCCTATTATATCATGTAAATTATTGGGTGCATGATCCGGATTGCGATACTTTTTAGCAATTTGTTTGACCTGCCAGCCGTTCTCTTGACTAAGCTGGATAGCTCGCATTCCTACCGGACGGCAGACCTCTTTCATAGTTTGCTTCGTAGGCACCTCGGTACTGCCTTCCAGGGAGGAGGCTAACCCCGTCCGCATGGCATCCAGGGATTCAATTTCTTGCACAGCATGGGCCAACTCGTTGGCATTGGGAATGATGGGAGCGGCGGAGGCGATCGCCTGATTCCAACCCACGGACAGTAGGGTGACCCCCATGACCAAAATAAAGTTTAGAATACGCCGGTATAAAGTTTGCATTGGTTTCTCCTTTTAAGATGGACTGAATCGTTGTCATTTAATTGGTACTATCTTAATCCTTACGATAAATCTTGGTTTCGATAATTCAAACCTGTTGATAACTAGGACTTGCTGAAATAGGTTGCATTTTGTGTTGTTAACACTCAACTTGATCAAGGCCGATCGCGCGATCGGCAGTGGCAGCGTTACCGAAACGCCTTAACCACCGATGCCCAGCAGTTCGTAGACGGCCATTTGCGCCACCCGGATGGAATATTATACCGTAAAAACGACATCATCAGGGATTTCAACAAACTGGCTGACAAAGGCCAGGTTCTTGGAGTTTTTGGGTACAGGCAGCGGGCGATCGCCGTAGGCACGGGGCATAAACATACTCGTGATGTAGGGCATCCGGCAGGGAATACAGTTGGCCGACGAGACAGTATCTAGATCGAAATTTAGATGTCCGCACAGCTCTTGCAGGATTTCCTTGCCGTTATGGACAATAACCTCGTCATAGTAAGTATTGAGTTCTCCCGTGCGTACCCTTTGACGGCTATCGTCGGCGGGTACCTGAAGCGCTTCATAAGGCCCTTTCAGGGGTGAATCGCCCGACCGTCGTAGTTGTTTTTATACTTCTGAGAGGATCTCGCTAGTCTCTTCTCCTTTCTCCGTCACGGCCACGATATAGCATTCCTTGCAGGATTTATAACATCTGTCTTCTCCCCTCTCCCGTTCTGGGCCGCCTTATGTTGGGGGCCGCCGACGTCTTCCACAACGGCACGCAAGGATTGCTATAGTCGCCTGACGATGGTCAATCCACAGTCCTAATTGCTTGCTCATTGCTATCTCCTGTCTGCGTGAATGCTATTGAAAGCTGAATGTTAAATTTCATCAAAATAGTAGTGCATGGGCACAACATAGGGATGCCCTTCAAAACAACAGCCCAGGTGCCCATGTCCAACTTTTTTCAAGAGCTTATGGATCTCTTTTGTGCTCATTAGAGCGATGTCTAACATGGTCATTCTCCTTGGTAATTGCTATATTTGAACGGGTTCTTTTTCTGCTTCCTTTATAATTTGCGCGGCTTGCAATTCAATCGCGGCTCTTACTGATTCGGGCAATGCAGGACGATTCTCGGCGTGGGGGCTTTGGAATGTCTCTTGGGCTTCAGGTTGTTGACAGGCAATCATCGTTTTGACGTGTTCTAATTCATCTTCGCGAACGGCAACAAAGACATCGTAGAGGTTCTCAATTTGAGGACGACGAAAGGCTTCAGGGTGCGTCGTCTGAAATTCATCAAACATATACAAGTCGGCATTCAGATAGTAGTTAATTGCCACTTTTGGGGCAGGCATTTGTTTGAGTTCTTCACCGTGTTCTTTGAGAAACAGATCATAGGTGTGGTAGGCGTGTTCTTCAACTTGTTGCATGAAGTTGTAGGCAGCACGGGCGTTGAGCATATATACCAAAACGATGATCCAGTAGTAAATCAATCCTCCGATCCGGGCAAGGTAGCGATCGTACCAGCGATCATTGCCACCGAGGGATTCGGCAATCAGCAGATGGTGCAGTTCATTCCAGGACTCTGAAAAATGCACTTTTAGCCAGTCAGATTTGCGCCACCAGCCCATCGTTTCATAGAGGTGTAAAACAGAGGTGAAAGCAAAATAGGGTACACGAGCAACGGTCTCCAGAACAAAGAATCGTGCAAAGGCGCGATCGCTTCCCTGATAAAAGGTATTCAACAAGGCTTCTAAAAAATTAACGAGGAGTCGAATCATGATGCTAATTTCCTAATTTTTGGAACGTTAAGGTCAAGAATTGGAACCAGTAACCTGTTCAGAGAGCGTCAATAAAAAGGCGAGGTTTGTCTCTGCTTTAAGTGCGTGGCGTGAGTTAGCCGGTACAAAAGCAAAGACTCCCGATTCCAGAATAATCTCTTGGTCTTCCAGGGTTAGCACGCCTTGTCCTTCAATGACATTCACTGTGGCATTGCGAGGATTAGTATGTTCTGCCATCTGCATTCCCATCGCTAGACACATCAGCATATATCGTCCGTTTCCATCTTCCAGCAGAATCTTGTTCTTGGCTCCAGTCTGGGGATAATCAATGATATCCGCCCAACGAATTTCGGTATTCTTCAATGACATTATGGTTGTGGTCATGGGATTATTCCTTTATTTTTATTGCAGAGAGATTAATGTGAATGACAAGGATACTTAGAGATTGAGTGCCTGTATTGAGTTAGGGAAAGACGATTTTGGAGATTGGTGGATGCCCCAGGAAAAGATAGGCAGCCGGTCTCAGGACGCTTTCAGAATAGATAATCTTTTGAATCTCCAGGCTGGGCGCACGTTTTGCGGTGGCATTGTAGGTGGCGATTTCTCCTTCTAGGCTGAAATCGCTCTGGGTGAGATAGTGGTCATTGTCGTGCATTCCCTGGAAAATAAAGCTATAGATGGAGTCAATTACCATCGTTGTGCCGTACGTAATTCTCGGCAGATACCCAGAGATGACTTTGCTTGATGTCAGTAAACATCTCTGCGGCATTGTTATAGCGCTCGTACCATGAGAATTCTAGATTGAGTGGGGTACTCTGAAACTCACCCCAGAGCCAATCACACAATTCTGAGATTGTTGCCTCGGAAATCTCTGCTGGAGCACTTTCTAGGTAGAGTTTAGCGAGAGTTTCGACTTGGGATTTTTTGGCGATCGCTGAAGTAGTTTTCATCGTTTGGCTTACTCTGCTTTTTAGGGATGTTCTTGATCCTAATTAGTTAGGGTTTGATTTCGGGATTGATCTGATTAACTGCACTAGACAAAGTAGAAAATATTACACTTCTTTTCACTTTCTTATGCCCTCGTGACTGTAGGCTTTTTCAGAAACTTCACAGACTCAAACGATCAAGACAGAGGTGGGTCAGTCCGTTGACTTGCTTGGTGCTCGATCCGTCCCAGTGTGCTCTCAATCAAGTGAGTCATTTTATCGGCAGCACCGTCAACGGCTTGGTCAAGAGTGGCGGCTTGATCGGTGACCGCAATGGGCTGAAGTCCTTCGAGACGGGCTTCAATCATGCAGCGCAGGCTGTCATTACCGTCTTCTTGTTCACTGTTCTGATTGCTCAGGTGTACATCAACAGATGTGATGCGATCGCTGAATCGGCTCAGAGCATCCTTGACGACGCTACTCACTCGATCGGCTAGGGCCTGATGACCTTCAATATTGTGGTCAGTTCTGATTTGAATTTGCATAGTGTTCTCCTTAGTTTCGTTTTAGGTTAATACTGCTGTTTTCCCAACGGATTCTCGTTTGGGGGGAACCACCTTACTCCACTGCCAGTGCAGGATTTCTGGCAGATCCTTGCCATGCTGGTTAATGTACAGATTGTGTTCAATCAGCTTGTCCTGCATCATCTGTTTGAGATAAGCACCCTCACTGCCCAAATGCGGCAGGCGATCAATCACATCCTGCACCAGATGGAAGCGATCGAGTTCATTCTGAACCCTGATATCAAAGGGTGTCGTGATCGTGCCCTCTTCCTTATAACCTCGGACATGGAGGTTGTGATTAGTACGGCGGTAAGTCAACCGATGCACCAGCCAAGGGTATCCGTGAAAGCCAAAGATAATATGTTTATCTGTTGTGAACAGCGAATCATAGTCCGTTTCATTAAGCCCATGTGGGTGTTCGCTGGCTGACTGCAACTTCATCAGATCGACGACATTAATCACTCGGATTTTCAGATCGGGTAGATGCTGACGCAGAATAGAGACAGCAGCTAAAATCTCTAGGGTCGGTGTATCACCACAGCAAGCCATCACCACGTCTGGTTCAGTATCTTGGTCATTGCTGGCCCATTGCCAGATGCCGATTCCTTCGGTGCAATGGATAACGGCTGCATCCATAGTCAACCATTGCGGCATGGCGTGTTTGCCAGCTACCACCACATTCACATAGTTTCGGCTACGCAGGCAGTGATCGAAGACCGACAGCAGACAGTTCGCATCGGGGGGCAGATACACCCGCACGATATCGGCTTTCTTATTGATCACATGGTCGAGAAATCCGGGATCTTGATGGGTGAAACCGTTGTGATCCTGCTGCCAGACATGGGAAGTGAGCAAATAGTTCAGGGAGGCGATCGGGCGACGCCAAGGGAGTTCTGCCGTGACCTTCAACCACTTAGCGTGCTGGCTAAACATCGAATCAACAATGCGAATGAACGCCTCATAGCTGTTGAATAGTCCGTGCCGCCCGGTCAGCAGATAGCCTTCCAACCAGCCTTCGCACTGGTGCTCACTGAGCATTGAGTCCACCACTCGCCCATCTGGTGCGAGGAATTCATCGTTCTTTTCGGTCTGTGCATCCCACTGACGATTGGTGACTTCAAACACCGCACCCAAAAAATTCGAGAGTGTCTCATCGGGACCGAAGATGCGGAAATTCCGCTGTTCTTGATTTAGTTCGGTGATGTCCCGGAAGAACTTGCCCAGTACGAGGGTGTCCTGAGCGCTAATAGCACCAGGGGATGGCACAGGTATGGCATGGTCGCGGAAGTCAGGCATTCGCAGATCCCGCAGCAACATACCGCCGTTGGTATGGAGGTTCGCGCCCATCCGCCGATCGCCCTTGGGAGCTAACTCAGATAGTTCCTGTAGAAGGCCTCCGTTAGCATCGAACAGTTCTTCTGGCTTGTAGCTTTTCATCCAGCTTTCCAACTGCTGGACATGATCGGGATGCTCGGAATTCACCAGTAATGGCACTTGATGCGATCGCGATGTACCCTCGATTTGCAGCCCATCCACAACTTTCGGTCCCGTCCAGCCCTTGGGTGACTTGAGGACGATAACAGGCCAACGCGGTCGCGTCGCATCGTTCTCGCTTCTCGCATGGCTCTGAATTTGCTGAATATCCTCAATGGCACGATCCAGCGTGCTTGCCATCAGTTCGTGCATCTTTTCAGGCTCATCACCTTCCACAAAGTAGGGTGTCCAGCCGCAACCCCGGAGAAATTGCTCCAACTCTTCATGCTCGATGCGAGCTAGGACGGTCGGATTGTTAATCTTATAGCCATTCAGGTGCAGAATTGGCAGAACAACACCGTCGGTAATTGGATTGAGAAACTTATTGGAATGCCATGCGGTCGCCAAGGGTCCTGTCTCCGCCTCACCGTCGCCGATGACGCAGGCAACGATCAGATCGGGATTGTCGAACACGGCTCCAAAAGCGTGACTGAGCGAGTATCCTAGTTCACCGCCTTCGTGAATTGACCCCGGCGTTGTCGGTGCAACATGGCTGGAAATCCCGCCAGGAAAGGAGAATTGCTTGAACAGTTTTTGCATCCCGTCTTCGTCTTGGCTGATGTTGGGATAGATCTCACTGTAAGTACCTTCAAGGTAAGTATGGCTCACGAGTGCAGGCCCGCCGTGACCAGGACCAGCGATATAGAACATATTTAGGTCATACTTGGCGATCGCCCGATTTAAATGAACATAGATGAAGTTTTGACCGGGTGTCGTCCCCCAATGTCCGACCACAATTGGTTTAACATGAGAGAGTTGTAGTGGTTCCTTTAGCAGTGGATTGTCGTAGAGATAAATCTGTCCAACCGAGAGATAGTTGGCAGCGCGCCAGTAGGCATCTATGTTATGAAGTAGTTCTGGGGAAAGTGTGCGGGAAAGCATTTTTAGTTTCATGGTTTAAAGGTTCTTATGTGAACCGAGATTGAGGATACGGACAATGGATCGCGTTAGGGATATGTCACGACTTATACTCAGAGGGTTCTCGCAAATCTACCAACACAGTTTGAGGATTTTTTAATCGGATTTTCAACCCGGCAACATTGGCGATCGCTCTTGCCGAAAAAGATTCAAAAAATCTAAAAAGTAGTTCCCATTTTTCGGAGCCAACGATAATGGGATGATAATCCTGACCAAAAAGAACTATGTTGGTTATATCTCACTCCATATTCTCGACA
>NZ_JAFLQW010000062.1 GCF_017313335.1 Phormidium pseudopriestleyi FRX01
TCACCGAGTCCTGAGTGGCGATCGCCCGTGGGAGTAGACTTGAATCCAGGGGTTCACTTCATTGCCCCGGCAAACCCTTTGCTAAAGCCGATCGCCGGTCCGGATTGTTCTCTCCACCCGGGCGATCGCTAACCTTTTCTCGGAGAAAACCCCTTATCCAAAGGGAATAAAAACCAAGAAATTAGCCTCAGCTTTTCCGATCCCCCACTCAATTTTACACCCAGGCTCAAAACAAGGATTCACTTCTTTTCCTCTGGGCTTTTTTCCAAAAAACTTATCCAAAAATTAAACCCCAATATTTGACTTTAATCGATTGAATTTTTACCATTTCTTCTACCAAATTACATGGGCTTTAAATCCCTCCAAGGGAGGATTCCAACAGGATTCTAGGGCAGTATATAGCAGTCCTAACTCAGTTGTGGAATACCCTCACCCCTTTCTCGTCGGCGGCCCAAAGGGGGAGAGGGGATCTGAAGATGTCATAAATCATTTAGGATTGCTATAGTTAAAATTACAGCAGCGTTGAATCCTAATTAAATCAGGATTCAACGCTGCTTTCTCCGATTACGGAGGGAGTTTTTTAGGATGAAGCACAAAGGGACAAATTCCAGACTATACCGATATCCTAGGCGACGGGAGGGCGGTACTGAATCCAAGGGTGAGCCGCTTCTAGTTGAGCGGCTAAGGTAAAGAGGGGGGCTTCTCCTGCCGGACGGCCCACAAGCTGGACCCCTACGGGTAAACCGGAGGAAAATCCGGCGGGGATAACGATCGCCGGTTGACCTGTAGCATTAAACAAGGGACAGGGAGCTACCCATTCAAAACTCTTGTGCAAAATCTCTTCAGGACTGAGATTCGCCCATTCTCCGACTCGAATCGTCGGACTCATAAATACCGGCAATACTAGGGCGTCATATTGCTCCAAGTAGGCTACAATCCGCCGAGAAAAGATTTGCATCTGGGCTACAGCTTGCAAGTATTGACCGCTCGTTACCTGTTGTCCGCGCTCTAAAAACCACTGATTGATCGGTTGCAGAATCTCTTTAGGCATCCCGGAAAAGGACACTCCACTCACCCACATGGCGGTGAGGGGTGCGAGTAACTCTGTTAAATCTAGGGAAATTTGTTCAAGTTGGTGTCCCATCTCTTCCAAGCGGTGTACCGTGTCTAGGACCGCCTGCTGACATTCGGGGGCCGCTTCCCCTATCGGCTCAAGCTTGGTGGCAAAGGCTATCCGCAAGGGTTTGACGGTTTTGGCTGTGGCATGAGCGAGAAAGGACGGGTTGGGGTCAGGAAGCCAGTAAGGGTCTCCGGGAACATAACCGGAAATCAGGTCCAGCATGGCAGCGGCATCGGCAACGGTGCGGGTGAGCGCCCCATGAGTGAGTAATCCATTGACGCAATCCCCCAAGGGCGCTAGGGAGACTCGACCTCTGGCGGGTTTGATGCCGACTAATCCACAGCAAGCGGCGGGACCCCGGAGGGAACCCCCGCCATCGGATGCTTGGGCGATCGCGCATAATCCTGCACTGAGGGCGGCAGCGGCTCCTCCACTGGACCCCCCTGGGGTATAGTCTAAATTCCAAGGATTGCGGGCGGGTGGAAATCCTGCGGGTTCGGTGAAGGGAAGGCTACCTAATTGGGATGTAGCGGTTTTACCCAAGAGGACAAATCCCCCTTGTTTGATACGGGTAACTACTGCGCGATCGTGACTGGGTAATTTGGACCGCAGGGCCGCCACGCCATAGCTACAGGGCATATCCGCTACAGCGGTGAGGTCCTTGATGGAAATGGGGATGCCAAAGAATGGGGGAAGGGTATTCGGATCTGTTGTGGCGAGTTGTTCCGTTTTGGCTTTGGCATCGGCTAAGGCTAATTCTGAGGTAACGGTAAAATAGCTACCCAGCTTGGAATCTAAGGTTTCGATGCGTTCTAAATAAAGCTGGGTTAGTTCTAAAGGGGAGAGTTGTTTGGTCCGAATTAGTTGCGCTTGTTCCAAAGCTGGTGTAAATGCTAAATCCTGTTTATTCATGGTTGCTTCTTTTGCGATCGCCTTCTTGTTCTCTATCTTGTCATCGAGCACTCCTTCGGCGCGGGGTCGTTGAGGCAACCTATCCAATTTAGCTTTGATTGTTGCCAAGCGTGCTCTCATGATTTACCTTACAATCTGGATTCCCCAAGGAGTGGATTGAAGTAGACACTTTATCAATCGTCACTGTTGGCGATCGCCTCTTGAACGGGGAATGCCACATTGGGTTTTCACCGGGGATCTGGGGGGACTCTACTCGGTGGGGTGAATCTGTAAACATTTCCAGGAATTTTGAATGAATCAGACCCGATTCTGATTTCGGGGAATTTCCCTTCAACAACGACCAGAAAATGGCTCTTTTTTCTCTTAGGGAATCGGGATGTTTCCCGATGATATGCAAAAAAATGATCGCCGATTATTGGCGATCGCTCTTGACTGTTTTAGAGGTCTTATGAGTGTTGAATCTGACTAAAATGCAGCGCTTGCACTCCCTAAAACGATATAATACCAAGCTAAAGCCAGTAAGTAGGTGTCACGGTCGGCAGTGGACGAGCGATAGAGAATTACCCGCACCGCTACGCCCCAACTGGCGAGGGCTTGGGCGATCGCCCAGGGCAGTAGATGGTTGTTGAAACCCGCAGGCATCAGCAGTCCCACATGAATCGCTAAAGGCAACAGCAAAAAACCTATACAAAGGATAACTCGGCTGCCCACATTGCCAAAAGTTACCGCAAATGTATTCACCCCCGTTGCCACATCTCCCTCCAGATCACTCAGGTCTTGAATGCCGATAACGGCGCTACAAAGAATCGCGACCAATAAGATCCAAGTCCCCTGGACTAGGTTAATCGAGGCGACTGCCTGCCATGCTGCTGCCATTTGAGCGATCGCTCCAAGTCCCAAAAAGAAGTGTTTCGTGGGCCACTCTAACCCCAATCGCCCAAACGTGAGAGCAATGATACAAAGTTGCCAGAGCAGAGTCCATTCAAAAACCCCTAACTGCCATCCCACCACCGAAAAGCCTACCATGCTGGCAATCCAGCGCCACTTGGTTCCCCGGTAGGAAATCAGTCCCCGGCACAGCGGGCGATCGCGTTGGTTAATGCGATCGCCCACCACCCCCATCATTTGGTTTGCTACACAAAATGTATAAGTATAGAAAAAGAAATACAGTGTTCCCCAGGCTAAGACCGGCAGGAATTCTCCTGGTGGCGATTCTTGCGAATTCCAGGCAACACATAGAAAAATCAATCCGGGGACAACTCCGACCCATATCTCACTTTTGATGAATAACCAGTTCACCAAGAACTCGCGCCTCACCATTTGTGCCCATCGGATGCTCCAGTTCCAGTTTCCTAGCAGTTTAGCTTGCACAATCGCTTTTTCCCCCATACACCCTAATTATTATTGAATTGAGCGAGATGCTATACTCTAAGATGCTGAAGCTCGGTTTGAACGAACTCAGCGATCGCCTATCATTATTAACGGATTATATCACCTTCCCATTGGTTTGGTTTCTCGGGGGATCTTAAATTTTTTTGAACACAGAAGTCATAATACTATACCATACTCGATAAAATTTTTCAAGGCAGTATCTGTATTTACAATCTTGTTAATCTTTAGATGGGTTTGAAGAGAGTTAAAGATTCACCAGTGCGTGTCACCCGGGAGGGTCAGGGGCGATCGCAAAAAAAATAGCCTCCATCCGACTGGAGGAGGCAAGTCTTACCGAAGAACTATACCTTGGTGCGATCGGTTAAAATCTCATAACCCTGCTCAGTCACCAATACCGTATGCTCGAACTGAGCCGACAATGAATTATCCACCGTCACCGCCGTCCATTTATCCGATAAAATCTTCGTGTGGCGTGAACCCTGATTCACAATTGGCTCGATCGCCAAGGTCATCCCCGCACGCAGTTTGACATTCGGCATTTCCCGAGTCCGGAAATTAAACACCGACGGTTCTTCATGAAGATTTCGGCCCACACCATGACCCGTGAAATCTTCCACCACACTAAACCCATTTGCCTTCACGCAATCCTCGATCGCACCGGCAATATCCAGCAAGTAATTCCCCGCCTTAACTTGTTCAATGCCCTTATAAAGCGACTCTTCTGCTGCCCGAATCAAGTGGGCCCCCTCTGCAGAAGTTTCCCCACCCACGGCGATCGTAATGCAAGAATCCCCATGAAATCCCTCAAAATAAGCGCCGGTATCGACCTTGAGGACATCCCCAAGACAGAGTACCTTCTTCTTATTGGGAATTCCATGCACCACTTCTTGATTAACGCTGGCGCAAATCGAAGCGGGAAATCCATGATACCCTTTAAAACTCGGAGTGGCCCCCATTTCCCGGATGCGTTTTTCTGCATAAGCATCTAAATCAGCGGTGGTCATTCCCGGTTCGACGGTTTCAGAAATTTCTTTGAGGACCGTAGCGACAATTTTCGATGCCTGACGCATGATCTCGATTTCACGCTTCGACTTGAGTTCAATCCCCCGGCGTTGCTGTTTTTTGGCACTCGATTGACTGACGGGCTGAGGCAGTAGATTAGAAAGAATGTTCATCTATTGGGATAAGTAACTAGGATATGGACATCAATAAATAAGAGGAAGCGTTGCGCCAGTCGGCGATCGCCCTTGTGCATCTAGGAATCGGGAGCATCTCAATTTTGCCTAAAAACCGATCTGACCTCTCCCCCGAGCCCCCTCCCCTGCAAGGGGAGGGGGGGAATTAACGTCTTTCTCCCCCGTACAGCAAAGACATTCATTCCTTATACCTCCCTCTCCTCTTAGGGGAGGGCCGGGGAGGGGTGGTCCGGGGGCTGGGGGGTTAGGTCTCTTTTCAAAATTGAGATGCTCTCTAGGAATCTTTATCTAAGTTAACAGATTATTCACCAATTCCCCAAAGCGTTCTGGGGTAAAGGGTCACTCCAGACCCTTTACCTATTCTATAGCAATCCTAAAGATTTATGCCCTCTCCTGCTCCCCTCTCCCCCTTTGGGAGAGGGGTTGGGGGTGAGGGCATTCCACAACTGATTTAGGACTGTTCTAGTCATTTATACCGATTGCGCTCCAGCCGTGATCGTAATCGTACCCGTCATACCCGCTTCCGCGTGACCCGGAATCGTGCAGCGCAACTGATATGTCCCAGGTTTGATGGGGGTTAAGATCCATTCCGCCACAGCGGTGGGTTTCAGTTCAAGTTCATGAATCGCCCCTTTAATTTCCACCTTTCCTGCTTCGACTTTGCTCGAATAACTGGCATCGGCAAAATCTTTAGCCGTGAAATAATGTTTTTGGGGACTGGGATTGTCCAGGACTAATTTATATTGCTTTCCGGCCACAAAATCGAGGCGATCGGGAATAAACTTCAGTTCATTAGCCGGATTGCCTAAACTGACTTTAATTTCAGTGACGGATTGAGCCGCCAGAGTAGCGGAAGGAATGGCATCGGCCAGAACGGGGGACCCCAACCAACCGAATCCGAGGCCCAGACTCAGCAGCAGGGAGAACAGCGTTTGCCATAGAAGACGTAGGAATAGCTTTAAAGGCGATCTCATGATGGGGAGGACTGTCATAGTTTTGAGGAAAATTGCGAACGTTTCCTTCCCGAATGTATCATCCCAGGTGAATCCCTCAGCAGGATGAAACGGATTGACTCCACAACCGAATTCTTAGGGGACTAGGGTTTCATAACTCGGATAAATTCTAAGGGGAGTCCATCGGTATCGGCAATGAAGGCGACTTCGTAGAGGCGATCGCCGATTTGTTGCTGAGTGGGTTCCAGCAATACCTTCAAGGGGGATAACTCTGGGTTGGACTTGGTAGCATCCAAAACCCGCTGTTGCAACTGTTCTAACCAACTGGGTAGATCTGGGGTGGAGTCGGTCAAATCAAAGGATAGATGATAATAGCCGGTGTAATGCTCATCCCCAAAGGCATCAGCAGCAGGGCGAGGTTCAGGAATTTGAATCAGTTCAATGCGTCCATTTAAGCCGGACATCCAACAGGCGAGGGTAATGCCTGCGGTAAAGCGTTCGCAAACGGTAAAACCCAGCAGGGAATAAAAGGCGATCGCCCGATGAATATTCGCAGTCCGGATCGAAACGTGGTGCATCTTTCCTGCCCTAGATGGAGTTACTCAAACAATCGGAAATAAGGATAGCGGATGGGAACCCCCGGTTCCTTTTCTAGCTCAAAATTAATCACCTCCCAACAGGGTTCCACCGCCGCCTCGGGGCTGAATTCCACAGGTAACCCATAGAGTCGCAGTTTTGCCGAATCCGGCTGACCCCGCCAAGGAGAACTGCGTTCTAGGTAGGAGCCGATTAGGTTCTGATAGCGTTGGGCGATAATTACTTGAGTTGCACGATAACCTTTGGTGTAGAGGCGATCGAGGGCTTCATGGATTTCAAAGCGAATCCCATCGGGATGGGTATGTTGGCGATACCACTCCTGATTCCACTGACGCCAATGCCGTCCAGACTGGAGGTGAATCAGTTCCCCTGTAGTCGGGTTAGCCTCAAATGCACCATGTCGCTGACACAAATAAGTATCCGTCAGAGTCAGTGCCGGGATTGTCTGACGACAATGGGGACACTGAATCTCTGGGCCGAAGATAGGATACTGCGAAGCTAAATTGATCATGCTATTTGGGGCCAACTTGCTTGGGTTAGGTGCGCCAGGGATTTTGGCTTTATTATAGCTAGGGAGACCTGGATATTGCTTACAATTTATGGCAATTCCTTAAAATAAGGCAAGCTAAATTGTGACAAATCTCAATCAACCTCTCAGGGTCTCCTCGAATTATTGGCCGGTGCCGGATCTGTCTCTTGCCGCCTTTGTTGCTCCGAATGCGACGGTGATGGGCTGGGTGGAGGTGGGTCCCGGGGCGAGTATCTGGTACGGTGCGGTGGTGCGCGGTGATGTGGAAAAAATTATCATTGGCGCAAGTAGCAATATTCAAGATGGGGCGGTTTTGCATGGAGACCCCGGAAAACTGACAGTTTTAGAAGACTCGGTGACGGTGGGACATCGGGCGGTGGTGCATGGGGCCTATATTGAACGCGGCTGTTTGGTGGGGATTGGTGCGGTGGTGATGGATGGGGTGCGCGTCGGGACCGGGAGTACGATCGGGGCTGGGGCAGTCGTGACGAAGGATGTTCCGCCTTATACTCTGGTGGTGGGTATTCCGGCTAAACCCCTGCGTACCGTTTCGGAAGCGGAAGCGGCTGAATTGATTGAACACGCAAGGCGCTATGAGCAGTTGGCGTTGGTTCATGCTGGCAAGGGGACGGATCTGGGCTTTAGGGTGGCGGATTCCTAGGAGTCTGGTACAGTTCAGGACAAGAAACCGGGTTTCTGGCCCAATTTGTGGCTACTCATCAGCATTTGGGTCAAGAAACCCGGTTTCTAATCTCTGCTAGGGATGGGCTGGGGTCCATCCCTGAGTTTTCAGGGGTCTGACGGTTTCCTGGGCCAATTTGAGCAAAATCTGTCAAAAGGGCTGTTCAAGTGAGCCAATTGATTGCAAAATGTCAGTAGAACTCGGAAAATAAGTTAAGAATTTAAAGAAAAGGGGAATTCACTATGGATTTTGACTGGCGCGTACTTATTGTTCTGTTACCAATCATTGGCGCTGGAAGTTGGGCGCTGTTCAATGTTGGTAAAGTGGCGATCGCACAGATTCAAAACTTTTTGAACAAACAAGCCTAATCGAGTTCACCCGGGGACCAGCAGTGGATACTTCCCTCTTTCGGAGTCGTTTTTTCCCTTGAGCTCGTGGGAGTCCTTGTGGAACTTGAAGAGGGATTCATGGGTCATTTCGACCCAGCAGCTTGGACTGCCAATCACGCAAACGCAAACACAAAACTAATTTAAAAGCACCTGAACTGAAGCCACTGAGCTAAGGTTTGGGGGCTTTTTTCTGGTGGCGATCGCCTTAAACATCAGTCTGGGGGATAGGTGCGGGTAGTTGGATGGTCAATGAAAATGTACTCCCTTGACCCAGGGTACTTTCGGCCCAAGTCCGCCCGCCATGCTGTTGGACAATTTTTTCACAAATGGCTAAACCTAAGCCGGTCCCTCCATGAGCGCGGGAGTCGGAACTATCAACCTGTTGAAAGCGCTCGAACTATCCCCAGTTTAAGAAATTTTAGGGAATCAAGGAGTAATTCATCGAGGTATTCTGGACGGGACAACCCTTGTTGGGCTATAAATTGCCAGAGTTGATTCTCTGTCCCTGGGCCAAATTTCCCGGTTCGGTTCCTAATTCACTCCTGATGCTGGGCGCGAACTTTGTCACGGAGGCGTTGAGCGATCGCCTGAATGTAACTCATTCCTTCATCATCGGGTTCCATATTATGCCGTCGCCAGTGGTTTCTCGCCATTAATAAGGCTGTGCGAAGTTCCTGGAATGACTGCGGAAGAATCTGCTTTTTTTTGTAATCTTTCGTACAGCGATCGCCTATTTTTATGCATTCCTCTACAGACTCCCAGGATTCATAGCCATTGAAGGTCAAAGCAAAATGATTAAACAACTCCCATCGGGCATGAGTGGAGGGAATATCAGATTCACTCAATTGAGTATGGTCAATAGGTTTTAACAGTAAACTGACTAGGGGTAACCAGGTTTTTTCGATCCATTTTAAATCCGGGGAAGCCGTCACTCGTTCAAAAATCCAATGGGTCTCTATTAATCCCATTTCCATGCCAATTTCCGCTTCTTTATTCGAGGTATGAAAAATTAGCGGGCATAGAGGCGTTTGGGTCGCTAAATAATCAACCACCTCTCGACCATCCCCTGGGTCAAAACCTTTGTCTTGACGGGTCCAACTCGGACCTAAATCATAATTTAAGCTGATAAGAAAGCATTTTTTAAAATGTACTTTCAGCCAGGATAAAAGCTCAGGAGCATTATCAAAAAATAACAGGCATTCGTTTGGAAACATCTGTTCCAAATGATGACGCATTCGCTCAATCCGCTTTTTATTATTCTCTAAAATCACAATAGTTTTGGCTCGATTGAGGCGGTTAAATTGAGGGGTATTGCGCGACACCCAGGCCATTAATTCTAAGGAATTTTTGAAAACCCCGCAGGACCAACCGGGAAAGACTTCACCCAGGCGATCGCTGATTAAATTTTGGGCTTCTGGGGTATCATCTAAAACAATAATCATCCGCGATGATGGCTTGGTATGCGGGTCCGCTTGATGACACTTATCTTTGAGGCGCTCATTGAGAGAATTTGAGCTATTTTTACCCCTGGATTGGATTAACCGTTTCAGGGTATCGGCCCAATTTGAATCAATCCAATCCCAAGAATCCATCGCATCTAGGGAGTGATTGGGAATAACCCTTTCATAGTGCCAATTTGCCCCCTTCAGCGACATTTCCATGCCTATTTCGGCATCACTATTGGAGGTGTGGAGAATGATTGGACATTGCGGCAATTGTGTGATGAGGTAATCCACCACGTCCCGACCAATTCCTGGATCAAACAGTTGGCCGCTGCGTTCCCAACTCGGGCCCAAATCATGGTCAAGACTGAGCAAAAGGCACTCATGCAGGTGGCCTTTTAACCAGGCTATAATATCAGGGGCATTATTAAAAAAAATCGACGAATAATCCGGAAATGACTCTTTGAGACGCTTTTCCATTGCCTGAATGCGCCCGGGGTCATCTTCTAAAATTGCAATGATTTCATACATCCCCTCTCTCCCCTCAATTGATTTTCCCTTATTAGGGATTATTCCCCCGCAGGGGTCTAACCTATCAGGAGCATCACCCTCTATTGACCAGGGCCTCTCCACTCAGACGACAGATGCGCCAGTCGGGGAGAATTTCGGCCCCCAAGCGACGATAGAAGGCGATCGCAGGTTCATTCCAATCCAATACCGACCACTCCATCCGTCCACAACCGCGATCGACTGCCAATTTTGCCAGTTCCTCAATTAGGGATTTGCCAATCCCTCTACCGCGATAGTCGGGCAATACAAACAGGTCTTCTAAATATAAACCGGGCTTGGTTAGAAATGTAGAATAATTATAGAAAAAGAGGGCAAATCCCACAACTGTCCCAGAATATTCCGCAATCAATGCTTCGGCGTAAGGGCGATCGCCAAACAAATGCTCATGCAGTGCCTGGGGATTGCCGGTAACCGCATCGGATAGCTTCTCATAAGCAGCAAGGGCGCAAATTAACTCAAAGATTTGTGCCACATCATCGGCAGTGGCAGAACGAATTCGGATTTCAGAGCAGGTTTCGGACATAATTTCGGGAGAGTATTGTGGGATTATTATATCCCCCTGGGAAACTGGCTCAAAAATCCGGCCCTTGACAGTCATCCAAGCGAGATGCCAAATTTCCCGCCCATCCCACCCCTAAACCCTCCTCGGTGTAAAATGGCTTTGCCGGTAAATGTCCCGCAGGTGCGCTTAAATCAAAGATTAGGTCAGCATAACTGCGCCATTCTATCCCCCCTGAGACTGCCCATCCCACGGTTTGGGCAAATTGGGCATAATCCTGCTGCTGTTGCTGCCAAATCTGGGACTGAATCGTGAATCCAAAGTGACCCTCGCTATAGTCCATCCACAGGCGATCAATCAGGCATAAATGGGCACAGGGAAGGTTTAAACTATCGTCTTCTGTGAGATAATCCAGACGGTTCAGCCATTGAGTATCTGTTTTGGAAAGGGACTCCCCAACTCGTAAGGTTTGGGCAATTTCTAACAGAATGCGCCCGGTTTCGCGATCGCCACGTTCCCATTCTCCCGCGTTTAAAAATTCGCGCAGTTGCGTATAATTGACGGTCCCAATGATGAGTGAATCTGGCATTGTTATTCGGCAACCGGGAGATGAAATTGATACCACAGGATGAGGCAAGAAAAACTTAAGGGGATGGGTTCATTCATGATTTAAAATACAACAAAGCAGAGTTCACAGAGAGACCCAGGGGTGTTTATTATCCTACAATGTAACGAAACGGCTGGGTTTCTTTCTCAAGACCCGCTACAATTGGGTAGCATAACTGGTGTGAGTGAATGATGCAATACGATATCCCCTGGGACACTTTATCGCCCCGCCTGGTTGCGGAACCGGGGGGTGGTTATGATGCGATCGGGGAAACACCAGGGGCAAACCCGGAACCTCAAGGGCCTTGGATTGAGGTGTTGGTGGACTCTCCCGCTTCTGAAACTTCGTTGGCAGAAGAACCCCTGAAATTATTTACCTATCGAGTGCCACCGGGGTTAACGGTGCAACCGGGGGATATTCTGAGTGTGCCATTTGGATCGCAACAGTTAGGGGCGATCGCCATCCGGTTTACGGATCAATTACCCGCAGATTTGCCCCGAGATAAGGTTAAAGAGATTGAAGATGTGGTGGTTTCTGGCTTTTTTGCCCGACATTATTGGCAACTGCTGGAACGGGTAGCAGAATATTATTATACTCCCTTAGTGCGAGTGATTCGGGCAGCGATGCCTCCGGGATTATTTGCCCGATCGCAACACCGAATTCGCCTCACCGACAAGATTCCAGCAGGGGGGAAGGAATTTCTGAAAACCATCGCTGCCCAAAAAATCCTGGAACTTTTACAATCTTCTGGGACTGGCAACTATACATTACAATATATTCGCAGTAAAGTTAAACCGGGAGCAAATTCGGGGTTAAAGGAGTTAAAAAAACGGGGGTGGGTGGAAAGTTACTATGAGGCAGGCAGTCGCCCGGCGCCGAAACTCCAACAAGCAGTTACCCTGATTGCTAGTTATTTTCCCCCAGATTTGAGCAAGCGCCAGGGAGAAGTGCTGCAAGTGCTAAGGCGACGGGGTGGGGAACTGTGGATGGCGGAGTTGCTGAAAATCTGTCAGACGAGTTCGGCGGTGGTGAAAAAGTTGGCGGAAAAAGGGTGCGTGGAAATTTACGATCGCGAAGCATTGCGATCGCCAGGGCAACCCACCCAAACTCCTGACTCGCCTAAAATTTTGAATTCCTATCAGCAACAGGCACTAGAGGCGATTAATCAGATAGACGGATATGCCCGAGTGTTGCTGCATGGGGTGACAGGTTCGGGAAAAACTGAGGTTTATTTACAGGCGATCGCCCCGATATTAGCACAAGGGAAATCGGCGATTGTGCTGGTTCCGGAAATTGGACTGACGCCTCAATTGTGCGATCGCTTTCAAGCGAGATTTGGGGATAAAGTGGTGGTTTATCACAGTGCGCTATCCCAGGGTGAACGGTACGACACTTGGCGACAAATGCTCACAGACACCCCCCAAATTGCGATCGGAACGCGATCGGCCATTTTCGCCCCGTTGCCCAACCTCGGCCTAATTATCTTAGATGAAGAATACGACGACAGTTACAAACAAGACCAACCCGCCCCCACCTATCATGCCAGAACTGTCGCCCAATGGCGCGCCGAATTATCCAATTGTCCCCTGATTCTGGGTTCTGCCACCCCGTCTTTAGAAACTTGGGTAGACATTGCCCTCAATCCCAACAAGGGCGATCGCACCCATTATCTCCGCTTACCCGAACGCATCGAATCTCGACCCATGCCGCCAGTGGAAGTCGTGGATATGCGCCAGGAATTACGCAAAGGGAACCGTTCTCTGTTTAGCGAATCCCTCCAACAAGAATTAAGTACCCTCCGAGAAACCGGACGACAAGGGATATTATTTATCCATCGCCGGGGACATAGTACCTTTGTGTCTTGTCGCAGTTGCGGGTATGTGATGGAATGTCCCCACTGCGATGTGTCCCTCTCCTATCACCAATTTCAAGAAGGCGGGACCGAATTTCTGCGCTGTCATTATTGCAGTTATACCCGTCATCCCCCGGAACGCTGTCCTGAATGTGACTCTCCCTACTTTCGGCGCTTCGGCAGTGGCACTCAGCGGGTCATGCAGGAATTGGCGCGGCAGTTTCCCGACTTGCGCGTGATCCGATTTGATAGTGATACGACTCGCACGAAAGACGCACATCGGATATTATTGTCACAGTTTGGGAATGGGGAAGCGGATATTTTGCTGGGAACCCAAATGCTGACGAAAGGGTTAGATTTACCTCAAGTGACGTTAGTTGGGGTGGTGGCAGCGGATGGATTATTAAATTTAGCTGATTTTAGAGCATCGGAACGAGCATTTCAAATGTTAACTCAGGTGGCGGGTCGTGCGGGTCGAGGGGATGAACCGGGACGGGCGATTTTACAAACCTATTCCCCGGAACATCCGGTGATTCAGGCGGTGCAAAAGCAGGAGTATAACAGTTTTATTCAACAGGAGTTGGAACAGCGAGAGGCGTTGAGTTATCCTCCTTATGGACGGTTGATTTTGTTAAGAATTTCTGGGAGGGATGATTGGACGGTGGAGGATACTGCGGTGGAGTTAGCGCAGGTACTGGGAGGACCGGATGCCTATCTTACCCGAGGATATGAGTTGTTGGGACCGGCACCGGCACCGATTTTGCGGGTTGCCGATCGCTATCGTTGGCAAATCTTACTGAAGTTTCCCCCGAATATTCGGGTGGAGTTGCCGATGTTGGAGGAGTTGCGATCGCGCTGTCCCCGTGAGATTAGTTTGGCGATCGATGTCGATCCCTTGAATCTGAATTAACGACTGAAGTCGTTACTACAAACAGGGGAAATGACTTCAGTCGTTAATTCTATCTTTTGGAGTGCGAGCATCTTGCTCGCTATTATTGTTCTAGTTCCTTGAATCGGAATTAACGACTGAAGTCGTTACTACAAAAGGGAGAAACGACTTCAGTCGTTTATTTTATACTAGAACATAGAACTGCTACGCCCTGCTTATCCCGAATTTTTAACGAGAGGGAACTGCGGGTCGGCGATTACGACGCCACGCATTCGCCAAACCCGCTAAACCGATGAGTCCAGGTAATCCCAACAGTCCCCAATTCGTGGTGCGATCGCGGGTTCGGACACTTTGAGTTGCCGAACGGGTTGTCCCTGGGGTCGTCGTTGTTTCTGTATCGGTACGCTCGATAATGGTGGTACTACCCGGTGTTGTTGTTGTACCCGGTGTTGTTGTTGTACCCGGTGTTGTTGTTGTACCCGGTGTCGTCGTCGGAGGAGGGAGCATCATCGTACCTCCGGGAGTTGTCCCTGGAGTCGTCCCTGGA
>NZ_JAFLQW010000489.1 GCF_017313335.1 Phormidium pseudopriestleyi FRX01
ATATCCTTCGTAACCTAAACGTAAAGGGAAAGTTCAAATCTAATTTGAGCGGACTTATTAGAGGCACAATGAGCAGTGCCCATCAGACTTAGGCTTTGGTCTAAGGCTGTGCAAGAATCCCCGTGTCTTTAGACATCGGGAGTGTCAATCCAAAGACTCCTCACCGGATGAGGTAGAAACGCCCGAGGAACCGCAACCCGAAGCTCAGAAGAACAAATCTGGCGATCGCCCTCCCCAGCCTAGGGAACGATAGAGTAAGGTAGATAAGTCATGGCAATTTGTTATTTTTAGGAACCCGTTCGATGACAGCAACCACCACTCAGATCAAACACGAAGTCAAAGACCTTTCTCTGGCTCCCTTAGGCAAACAGAGAATTGAATGGGCGGGACGGGAAATGCCCGTTCTGGAACTGATCCGCGATCGCTTTGCCAAAGAAAAGCCCTTCGCTGGCATCCGCTTATCTGCCTGCTGCCACGTCACCACCGAAACCGCCCATCTTGCCATTGCCTTAAAAGCCGGTGGTGCAGATGCGGTCCTGATTGCCAGCAACCCCCTGAGCACTCAAGATGACGTAGCAGCCAGTCTAGTGGTGGATTATGGAATTCCCGTTTTCGCCATCAAGGGAGAAGACAGCGCCACCTACAACCGTCACGTTGAAATCGCCCTAGATCACAAACCGAACATCATCATCGATGACGGTAGCGATGTCACCGTACATTTGGTACAGCATCGCCAAAATCAACTCGCCGATATCATTGGCACCACGGAAGAAACAACCACCGGCATCGTGCGCCTCGCCGCCATGTTCAAAGATGGCGCACTGTCATTCCCAGCGATGAACGTCAATGATGCCGAAACCAAACATTTCTTTGACAACCGCTATGGGACGGGTCAATCCACCCTAGACGGCATTATCCGCGCCACCAATATCTTACTCGCTGGCAAAAGCATCGTCGTTGCTGGATATGGCTGGTGTGGCAAAGGCACCGCCTTACGCGCCCGGGGAATGGGTGCCAACGTCATCGTGACGGAAATCAACGCCGTGCGGGCCCTAGAAGCCACGATGGACGGATTCCGCGTTATGCCGATGGAAGAAGCGGCATCCCAGGGAGATATCTTTATTACCGTCACCGGCAATAAGCACGTGATTCGCGGTGAACATTTCGCTCAGATGAAAGATGGGGCGATCGTCTGCAACTCCGGTCACTTCGATATTGAAATCGACCTCAAGGCCCTGGGAGCAGAAGCCTCAGAAGTTCGCACCGTGCGTCCGTTTACCCAACAATATCACCTCAAGTCTGGCAAGTCTGTCATCGTCCTCGGAGAAGGTCGTTTGATTAACCTCGCCGCAGCGGAAGGACACCCCAGCGCGGTGATGGATATGAGCTTTGCCAACCAAGCAATGGCTTGCGAATATTTAGTCAAGAATAAAGGCAAGTTGCAACCCGGTTTACACTCTATTCCCATAGAAGTAGACCAAGAAATTGCTCGTCTGAAGCTCGAAGCAATGGGAATCAATATGGATACCCTGACTTCGGCTCAAGTACAATACATCAATTCCTGGACCTCTGGGACTTAAAATTACGGGGTTGTCTTTTTTGAGGAAGGGCAAGATATAGATCTCTTCCAAGATTCTGAAGAGACCCCCCCTAACCCCCCCTTGCCAAGGGGGGGGACTAGAAGGCTTCAAGAAGTGTCATGTCATCCGAAGATTAAGGATGAAAGGGCAAGGATAAGCAATAAGGGTATTCCAACAAATAAATCATTCCTATTCAGTTTTTAAAGGAGTAGGGTGGGCATTGCCCACCTTCTGTTCGGTGGGCAATGCCCACCCTACAATTGATATTTTATTTTTTGGAGTTCCCTAAAAAGACAGGAAAAATTCCATCCCTCTTCCTGATCTGCCCGATCCGCCCTATCTTCCCCATCCTCCCCATCTCCCTCATTTCGCCCTTCACCTAAACCCTGTGGCTCGACTTTCTGTTGAATTGCATCGCTATTTTTTTGAAGAAGAACGTTCCGAAGGCGTAATTTTAGCGGATATTATCCTGCTGGCTGGAGAACGCATTTTTGGATTTTTGTTTGTATTCTTGGCGTTACCTTCAGCCTTGCCCGTACCTGCGCCAGGATACTCGGTTCCATTTGGAGTGGTGTTATTTGTGTTGGCGGTTCAGCTGATTGCTGGTGCTAAACGTCCTTGGATGCCGAATCGGGTGATGAATCACCCGATCGCCTTGTCGAAGGTCCAAGGCATTTTAAAAGCCGGGAATCCCTGGTTGGAAAAAATCGAGTTGTTCTCTCGTCCCCGCTTGACCTATATCTGCAAAAGTTTAGCCGGTCGGGTCGTCATTGGGAGTGCGATCGCCCTGATGGCAGTTTCGATGATGATTCCCATCCCCGGGACCAATACCTTACCGGCGATCGGTATTTTTGTCACCGGCTTTGGGTTGCTCGATGATGATGGAGTCATTACCCTGGCTGGATTGGTGCTTTGTGTGATGGGATTTATTCTTTCGGCTTCTATTTTGATAGCTGTTTGGTTTGGCGGTTCCAGCTTGCTGGATTTAATCAGGGACTGGCTGAAACGCTAAGGGTTCTTGATTTAGGGGCGATCGCCTCTTTAGAGAATGCCTGCCTAAAATCCCTGGATTTAACTTGATTTCTACTGGAATAGGAGGGACACCAATTAAGCAGGCGTCCCTCCTTTATTTTTATTTAAAGTAAGTTTATTTACTTATCCCCTGAACTTTTAGGGGTTAACCCAGATATTTTTAACGGAATAAGAATTTATACTTAACCCCTGCTAACCTTAATAATTGTTCCAGATTATTGCTAACTGAGTCTTGTTAGAATCCCTAGAACAACGATGCAGCAATACTTTTCTAGTACAATGGATCCCTCAATCCTCATGAAAATGTCCAAGAAATTTGGTCATTGAAGGGCTACAACCCTGATAAATCTCGGTTTTGAGGTGGGAGGTTCGCCGTTGACACCTATCTTGAGATAGATTCAAAAGGACGATTTTGAGCATTTTTTATTTTTCTGTCAATTTTGTAACAATTTTTGTATTTTTTACCAAACCCTGACAAAAAAGGTTAATCTAAATAAAAATACAAAGATATTAAGGAGAAATTTATGGTTGCTGTAACAATTGGATTTGACAAGGACCTAGAACAAGAAGAAGCGGTCGTTTTTCACCCGGGACAGCAGGTACAGTTCAAGAACCGGCCTGGAGTCATCGATACAATCGCTGCATACGACCCGATGATGGTCCCCCCGATTTGGTTGGAAAACGACCCCCAACCGAGATATCCCGAAGAGTTAAGAATTGTAAAGCAAACTGCATTGAGAATGGGTTCAGTAAGGGTATCAGCGGACTCCAATGTGCGCTATGTAGATTTTTGGGGACGCTTGAGATTAGTTAGCAAAAGCTCGTAACATCCTGTGATAATAACAATCAACAAGCGATCGCTGCCAAAAACAAAGGGCGATCGCTTTTAGTTTCTAGACCCCCTGTGAAGAAAATAAACGCCCAAGACACCCCATAAGGCAAGAGTCGGATCAAGTTTAGGGGCTTTTTTCGCAGTATCAAACGACGTCAAACTCCCACGCTGCTGCAATTTCTATAGTTTATATTCTATAATGGTTAAAATTCAATTCCATTCAATTTAAAGATTAGTGACTGATTCAATTAAATTTATTGATTTATTTGCCGGAATTGGAGGATTCCGTCTGGCGTTTGAAAAAGCAGGCTATCATTGTGTTTACTCCTGTGAAATTAATGAAGCGTGCCAGAAAGTTTATTATCAAAATTTTTGGGATTTACCCGAACAAGACATTACCACTTTAGATATTCAAAATATCCCAAATCATGATGTATTAACAGCAGGTTTTCCTTGTCAGCCTTTTAGTATATCCGGAAAACGCAATGGCTTTAAGGACACCAGAGGAACCCTCTTTTTTCACTTATGCAAAATCATTGAAATCAAAAAACCTCAAGTTATTGTTCTGGAAAATGTTAAGCATCTGCTTCATTTAGACCAGGGCAAAGTATTAGACACAATCCTTTATTCTTTAGAAGATTTAGGATATTGTGTCACTTATAATTTATTAAATTCTAAAAATTTCAAATTACCCCAAAATCGAGAGCGGGTTATTATTATTGGTACTTTAAATCAAAAATTTAATTTTGATTTAATCCAGAATCAACTTCCTATTCCTAGTCTTGAAGAATATTTAGATCGGGAAGGACAGTTTGAATATTTAAAGCCTGACGAATACACCTTAATTGAACATCCTAAACCCCAAACTTCAGGCTTAATTTTTGTAGGATATCGTAATAAAAATATTTGGAAAACAGGGATTAGACCTAATACAGAACATCTGTCGAGAGTTCATAGACAACCTAATCGGATTTATTCGGTTAAAGGGGTTCATCCAACTTTACCATCCCAGGAAACATCAGGCCGCTTTTTTATTTATATTACTGAAGAAAATGCCGTGCGAAAATTAACCCTGAATGAGTGTTATCGAATTATGGGATTTCCCGATAATTTCAAAAGGCATCCTAATATGGGAGAATGCTATAAACAAATTGGGAATTCAGTTTGTATTCCGATGATTCATGAATTAGCCGTTCAAATTAAACAGCAAAATTTATTATAGCGGTTCCCACAGTTATTCGCGTACAATTGCTCGGGGAAAATATCTATATTGAGCGGTTTCTATGCACCGCGCAAGGCGACAATCGGATCTAGTTTAGCTGCTTTTTTAGCCGGAATGACTCCAAAGAATAACCCCGTTGCACCCGAGACTCCGGTTGCTAAGGCGATCGCCCCCGTAGAAATCCCCGCATCAAACGGCGTCAAACTACCAATCATAAAAATCCCCCCAACTCCCACAAATACTCCGACTAAACCCCCAGCAACAGATAAAATCACCGCCTCAATCACAAACTGCATTAAAATATCCTGCTGAGACGCACCGATCGCCTTTCTTAACCCAATTTCCTTCGTCCGTTCCGTCACCGACACCAACATAATATTCATAATCCCAATTCCCCCCACAAACAGAGAAATACTGGCGATCGCCGCTAACAACAACGTTAACGCCCCCGTAATTGCCCCCATCGTTGCCTGCAAATCCTTCTGATTGCGAACCGTAAAATCATCTTCATCAATAATCTGATGTCGTAGTCGCAGCAAATTCTCAATTTGGAACTGTGCCGCATTCATACTTTCCTCATTCTCCACCGACACCGAAATAAAATTAATTCGCGTCCCATAAGGTGAACTATTCCCCGTAATCCGATTCGCCATTGTCGTCAACGGCACCAACACCACATCATCCTGATTTTGCCCAAACGTTGACCCCTTTGCTTGCATCACCCCAATCACCGAAAACGATAAATTTCTAATCCTGATTTGTTGCCCAATCGGGTCCGTATTTCCAAATAAAGTTTCCGCCACATCCGCACCCAATGCCACCACCTGTTCATTGCGCCTCAAATCCAACTCCGTGATAAATCGACCTTGAGCCACATCAAAACTACGAACCGTCAAAAACTCCGGCGTCACCCCCGCAACCGTTGTGGATTGATTAGCATTGCCATAGGTAATCCGTTGCATCCCAGTGATTTGGGGTGCAACCGCCTTGATTGAAGGAACTTGAGAGGCGATCGCCTCCGCATCCGCCAACACCAACGTTTGAGGAGGACTCACCGGACGAGTTTGCGCCTTCGGACTTCCCGGCACAATAAATAACAAATTCGTCCCCAAAGATTCCACCTGCTGACCCACAAAATTCTGTGCACCCTCACCCATCCCAATCGTGGCAATCACCGAGGCATTACCAATAATAATCCCTAGCATGGTGAGACTGCTTCGCATCTTATTAGCAACCAGAGTTTTGGATGCCATTTTTACACTTTCTAAGAAGTTCATGGTTTTAGGAGTATGAAGATAAGGGAAATAGGGATTGACTTATGACCTCATACTCTCGTTACCTGGCTTCAGTAACGAGAGTACGAATTAATTTAAAATATCCTCCAAATTCTGCCCTTCCGGAAGACCAATAAACACCCGATCGCCCGGATTTAACCCCTCCAAAATTTGAATTTGATTCCCCAAAGTTGGTCCAATCGTCACTGCCCGAAATTCCGCTTTCCCTTCAGCATTGGGAATCAAAACCCCAGTCTCGCCTTTGTTGGTGACGATCGCCACCGTCGGAACCACCAAAGCATTATCCAACTGGTCCCCTAAAAACGTCAGATCCACATTCATCCCCGATTGCAACGTATCGGTCCCGGATTCCAAATCCACCCGGACCTCAAACAACGTCACATCCTGTTGCCGAATCGCTTCGGGGGCAATTAAATTCACCTTTCCTTGAAATTGTTCATCAGGATAGGCATCCGCCTGAATCTCCACCTGTTGACCCGAACGAATTCGGCTGATATCCGCTTCTGGAACTTGGGCTAAAATTTCTAACCCTCTAGCCAGGGCCACAATCGAGGTCGATGTAGCACTTCCGGCACTCGATGCCGCTGTGGTTGGGGCAACAAATGAGCCTTCTGTAGCATATCGCTGGGTAATCTGACCATTGAAGGGGGCGCGAATGATGGTATCTTCCACCTGGACTTCTACCGCTTTCACTTGAGCTTGCGCTTCCCGCACTTCCGCCTCCACCCGCAGAAATTCTTCGGGTCTGGCACCGCTTTCTTGCACCGATAAGGCTTGCCGCGCTTCCATCACTTCCGCTTCGGCGCGGGTGATTTCTTCCGGGCGAGCACCACTTTCTTGGATGTCTACCCCTTGACGCGCTTCGGCCACTTCCGCTTCAGCGCCGGTGATTTCTTCCGGGCGAGCACCGATTTCTTGCATTTCCAAGGCAAGACGAGCTTCGGAAACTTCGGCTTCGGCGCGGGTAATTTCTTCCGGGCGAGCGCCACTGGCTTGCAGTTCTAAGGCTTGACGGGCTTCGGTGACTTGAGCTTCAGTTTCGATAATCGCTTCTTGCCGAGAGCGAATCAGTTGCTCTAACCGTTGCTGCGATCGCTCTAAATTGGTTTGAGCACGACGATTTTCGGTGACCACTTCATCAAAGCGATCGCGAGAAATTGCCCCTTCATCCACCAATTCCTGATTCCGGCGCACTCGTTCTGCCGTCAGAGACAAAGTAGCCTGAGCTTCTTCAATTTGAGTTTCAGCTTGAGCCATCTCATCTTGCCGACTCCCCGAACGCAGTGCATCTAACCGCGCTTGCGCTTGAGCCAGTCTAGCCCGAGCTTGAGCCACTTCCTGGGAGCGATTTCCGGCGCGCAGTTGGGCGAGTCGGGCTTCCGCTTGGGCCAGTCTAGCTCGCGCTTGAGCCACTTCCTGAGAGCGATTTCCGGCCCGCAGTTGGTCCAGTCGCGCTTGAGCTTGAGCCAGTCTAGCGCGAGCTTGGAGTATCTCCTGGGGACGATTTCCGGCGCGGAGTTGGTCGAGTCGGGCTTCAGCTTGGGCGAGTCTAGCGCGTGCTTGGGCAATCTCCTGGGGTCTGTTTCCAGCGCGGAGTTGAGCGAGTCGGGCTTGAGCTTGTTCTAATCGCGCCTGAGCTTGGAGTCGTTGCGCTTCTACGTCCTCACTTTCCATGCGGGCGATGATGGCACCGGCTTCTAGTTGGTCCCCTTGTTCGACGTATAATTGAGCAATCCGGCCTGTGCTTTTCGGGGAGAGGTTGACGCTCTGAATCGGTCTGACGGTGCCACTGGCTTGGATGCGGACGGTGAGGGTTTGGGTGTCTACTGGGACGGTAATTTCGGCGATCGCATCGGTGCGCGGTTGGGCGTTTTGGTAGGTTTTATAGGCGAAGATGCCGACGCCTAATAATCCAGCGGCGATCGCAGCAATGATCACCCGTTTGTACCCCCGTTTCCCTTCCGGTTTAAAATCCGGTTTAGGGGGAGGTAGATGGGGTTTTTTATTGTTATTTTGAGCCTCGGTAACGGGTTCTATACTTGATGGCCGTTGCATTGGCGTACTCCTGTTATCCGATGGAGAGGTGCCGGTATTCATAATGGTTTAAAACTGAGACCCATAGGGGTTATAGAGAGATTGGTTATAAGGTTTTAAATTGGGACCGTCTGAGCTTACTGTGTCGTTCACTTTCCCAGCGTTGGCTCAACCGAGGCAGTTCTCTTTCAAAAAAGGTGTGAAAATCTCGCATTTCCTCCAGTCGTTGCCGACGTTGGTCCGGTTCTCCTTCTAGTAACTCTAGTCCCCGTTCAGCTATCTGCCGAATGGCTTTAATTTGGGCGGTTTTTTGTTGAATTAATTCGGTCCAGGCATCCAATTTGATACAAAAATAATCTCGGCGATCGCCGGGTAAACTGACGCGATCGACAATCCCCGCTTGAATCAACAAGCGAGACATCGTACTAATCGACCCTTTAGAAGCCTGTAACGCTTCCGCCACTTGAGTGAGGGACTGATGCGGGGGGTCTGCAATCAACAACCACCCGAGAATTCGTCCCGCCATCCTCGGCATCCCGCTCAATTCAAACAACAGACCCACTTCTTCCACAAAGCGCAACAGTTTGAACTGTTGCGCCTCTTTATCTATTCTGGACATACCTGCCCCAGATTAATTGCTTTACTCACAATTGTAGCAAAGTTTTGACAGTTTAGTAAAGACTGAACGAAATGAAGAGTTGAGTCAAGGGCCAGGAGGACAGGGGATGCAGAGGCAACGGAGCTATATGCGAGAAACCCGGTTTCTTGCGTTAAGCCGATCGCCTCTTTTTCCTGAACTTAATCAACGCGATCGCCAGGAGTGACGCTAAACCAGCAAAGGCGAAACTCAGCAGCAAGGCAAGAATAAACGGATGGGGGCGATCGCCGTGGTATGCTTGCCAGGGAAAGGTTATGGGTTCTTGTTGAAAGATTAACGCTGAGGTAGATGCGGCGATCGCCCCCACCGCAATTCCCCACCCGATAATTTGGATTTGGTTTTCCAGAATGCGATCGCGTTCCGCCTGGTCAATTTCCACCAAACCGCGAATCGTATTAATTGCCGTATCTAACAGCCGTTCCCCTTGTTGCAGATACACCAAATCCGCCTCAATTTGCC
>NZ_JAFLQW010000553.1 GCF_017313335.1 Phormidium pseudopriestleyi FRX01
GGGCGAATCACTGGAGGCGATGCTTCTTATATTAATGGATTAATTCAAATCACTGGGGGCCAGTCTAATCTCTATTTAATGAATCCGGCAGGAATTGTTTTCGGGGCGAACGCGCAACTTAACGTTCCTGGAGACTTTTTAGCAACGACTGCCACCGGAATCGGGGTTGGATATGGATGGTTTAATGCGATCGGGGACAATAACTGGGCAAGTTTAGTGGGAACCCCGTTGCAGTTTGCCTTTGGGTTAGAACAACCGGGAAGTATTGCCAATTTTGGGGAGTTAATCCGGCAACCGGGGAATCATTTAACTTTGTTAGGAGGGAGCATTCTCAATACAGGGACGCTGACTTCTCCTGGGGGAACGATTACGATCGCCGCAGTCCCTGGTGAAAGTGTCGTGAGAATTTCCCAAGAAAATCATCTGCTGAGTTTAGATGTGAGGCAGCAAGAGACTCACTCCTTGGGGGCGATCGCACCCTTGTCTTTACCCGAGTTGCTCGTTGGGGGGAGTCTCACCCATGCCACCAGGGTTGTAGTCCAGGAAGATGGTACGATCGCCCTCACAGGTTCAGAAATCACCGTTGCGCCACAACCGGGAGATGTCATCACCTCCGGGACTCTGGATGTCTCTGCGGAGGAAACCGCCGGGGGACAAATCGCCCTTCTGGGTAATCGAGTGGCCGTAGTTGAGGGGACTCTGGATGCCTCGGGCAGTGGTGGCGGAACGATTAGAATTGGTGGAGACTTTCAGGGACGGGGAAATATTCCCAATGCCACTCAAACTGTTGTAACTCAAGGGTCGGAAATTGCTGCCGATGCGATCGGGGATGGCGATGGCGGTACGGTGATTTTATGGGCCGATGATACCACCGAGTTTGCCGGAAGTATAACGGCCCGAGGCAGTCAGGAAACCCCATCCGATGGGGGTTTTGTGGAAGTGTCCGGGAAAGAAACCCTCCTGTTTCGAGGCCATGTAGACTTGAGTGCAGTCCGGGGAACCGTGGGAAATCTCCTGCTGGACCCGGAAAATATCGAAATAGTCGCGAATGGGGGGACTCACAACAATACACTGCTATTTAATAGCACCATTTTAGCGACGGATGGCCCAGGTATAAACTATACCATTAGCAGAGCAACTTTAGAAGGGATTATTGCGGATATCCGTCTGGAGGCCAGTAACGATATCATCATCGCCCCGGGGGTTTCTTTGAACTTTGCCAATCCCGGGGGAACCCTCGTCGGGGCCAATCCGTTACAACTGGCGTTTATTGCTAATGCCAATAATAGCGGCAGTGGCGACTTTAGAATGGACCCGACTCAATCGATTATGGCGAAGGGTCGGAGTCTGACGATTTCCGGGGTGAATATTACCCTGGGAAATGTAGATGTGAGTGATATTAGTATAAACATTCTGTTTCTGGGACTGATGGCCCGAAATGCCGGGAGTGTCACCCTCACCGCCACCGGGGGAGATATTGTGACGGGGAATATTATCGCCCAGGCGAATGACAATTTGCTGGGGGATTTGGTCATGCAAGGGGGTGGAGATATTACCCTGTCGGCCCCTTTGGGGCGAGTAGAAACGGGGATTCTCAGGACCGATGCCTATATGGATGGGTTGGTGAAAGGGGATGGGGGTGTCATTGCGATCGCTGCTGGAACTGATATCCAAACGGGCAATGTCAGTACCCGCAGTAGCGGTGCCTCCGGTGGTGCCGTCACCTTAGATAGCACTACTGGTTCCATTCTGACTGGAAATATCGATTCTCGGTCCGATAACAATGGCAATGGGGGAAACATTCGCCTCACGGCAAATCAGGGGAACATTGGGACCGATAGAATTTGGTCCCGGTCTACCACAAATGGGACCAGTGGCGGCAGTATAGATTTATATGCACCGACTGGGACTATCTCTGTGGAGTCGATTCAGGGATATATTAATCCGATTAACATTGAGGGGGATTTGCGGGTTAATCAGGACTTGACGATTGAACATTACCTCGACCAAGGAGATATCCATCTGGAAGGGTCGGTAAATGGGGATGCCCGGTTGTTCCTCCAGACGGAACTAGGTACGGTAACGATTGATTCCGTTGTGGGGGAGGAAACGCCTTTAGTTGATTTAACCGTGAATGCGGCGAACACGGCGATCGCCCAAAATATCACTACCACTAATAATCAAACCTATCATACCCCAATCACCGTCACCGGGGATGTGGAACTCACGGCCAATCGGATTCAGTTTACCGATGTCGTTTCTGCCACGGGTACAATCAACCTGGAGGGGAATATTGGAGAAACCACCCCCTTAACTCTCTTAACCACCGATACCCCAACCACCTTATCGGGAAATGCCACCGCTACTCTCCTGGATTTCGGGGATAGTTTATTCTTAAATGGCAATCTCCGCTTACGAGGAGAGGAAATTGACTTTGGCGGTCCTGTCTTTGGGACAGGTGACCTCACTTTAGAGCCCTTCACCGCTAACCAACCCGTCGCCCTGGGGTATGCCGATAATAATACCCCTGCTTTAGACTTAACTGTAACTGAATTCAATCAATTCCAAAATGGATTTAATTCGATTACCATTGGCCGGACTGATGGGACTGCCTCGATTGATTTGAATCAAGTTTCCATCCGCGACCCCTTGACCGTGCGATCGCCAACGGGCATGATTAATCTGCATAATACCATCTTAGGCACTGATAATGCTTCCCTGATTTTTTCTACCAACGGAGATATTCAAATCCTCAATCCCGCAACGGTAGAAACTGCGAACGGAGAGATTACCTTTGATGGGACCGTCAATGGCAACTAAAACTTAACCGTAACTGCCGGGAACAGTAGGATTAATTTTAATTCCAGCATCGGGGCATTCACCCCTTTAAATGATATTACATTAACCGCTGACGACCTGAATTTTGGCGGGACAATCCGGGGTGATGGAAATTTAGTATTGCAACCCTTTACTCCCAGTTTAGATATCAAAATGGGGGGAATCAACCCTGAAAATAATTCTGCCTTAACCCTGACGGCAACGGAACTAGATTTATTGCAAACTGGGTTTAACTCCATTAGCATTGGACGGATAGACGGGACCGGAACCAACACCTTAGACGCAGGTCGGTCCGTTGTGGAATTTAGAGATTCGCTGATTTTGCGGGGAAATACAGTAGAACTTGCAGGTGGGATTCGGGGGGAAATAATTCCTCAATCACCTTTGAAGGCAACAACATTATTTTAGAGAATAATACAGCAGTGGAAACGGCCCAAGGAGATATTACCTTTGTCGGTACCGTGAATGGCGATCGCGCCTTAACTGTGAATGCAGATAATGGCACAATTCGCTTAGAAACCGCTAATTTAGCTGAACTGAATGCCACAGCAATTCAAACCCTTCTTGATGGGGATATTGTCACCACCCAGAGTAATGGGATTAGAATTCAGGGGGACAATATTCAACTGAATCGAAATCTTACCCTGGATACATCCGCCGCCAATGGTCAGATTATCCTCGGGGGAACGGTGAATGGTTCTCAAGAATTGACCTTAAATAGCGGCACAGGTAACCTGCAAATTGAGAATGCGATCGGGAATATTATTCCCCTGATTGGGTTAGGAATTCAGGCCGGGAATGTCACTGTAGATGCCCCAGTCGCCGTAGAATTGGGCGGGATTACCATCGATGCAATGGGAACCGTTCGTCTGAACCGCCCGATCGCCACCGAAGGCAACACCCAGGTTACTGCAGGGGGAAATATCACCACCGCTGACCTCACTGCGGGCGAAATTACCCTAGAGAGTACATCGGGTTCAGTCGCCCTCACCGGACCCTTAACTACCCAGGGAAACAATGGTGGGGCGATCGCCTTGAGTGCTAATACGGGCATTACTGGGGGAAACATCAATAGTAGCGCCACCTTGGGAACTGGGGGAAATCTCACCGTTGATACCACCACCGGGAATATTGCCCTGGGAAATATCAACACATTCGGCGTTACTGCCGGGGGTGAGGTAAAAATTGAAACCGGGAATAATATCACCATTGGATCCGTGAATAGTCGCGCCACAGCGGGAAATGGGGGGAACATTGCCTTCACCGGAAACAATGGCACCCTGGCACCGGGAATCATTACCTCGGGAGACTTGAATGCCTCTGGTGCATTGGATGGAGGAACCATTCAAGTCCTGGCAGAAACCTCCATCTTTGCCGGGGCGATCGCCGCGACAGGAACTGCGGGGGCCGGGGGGAATGTTACCCTCGACCCGTTCGGGGATATCGAAGTGAGTTGGATTAATGCTGAAGGGGGAACAATCGGGGGAACCGTCGATATTACCACCGGGAGCAATTTCCGCGCTACGGGGACATTTACCGCAGCAAATGGACAACCGGCGAGTATTTCCACCATTGGCGGGACCGGGAGTGGGGCGATCGTCATCAGTCACGGAGGCGATGGGATTGTTCCTTTTATAGTGAGAGATGGCAGCAGTAATGGGACTGCCGGTGCATTGACGACGGGGACCAGTGCGATCGGCAATGACTCGTTTTTATACACCTTTACCCAAGGCAATATCGGCATTTACTCGGTTCCAGAACCCCCACCGGAACCGACTCCGGAACCTGTAGAGGAACCGACACCCGCGCCAACACCCGCGCCGGTAGAATCCTCTACGCCAGCGCCAACACCCGCGCCAACACCAGCGCTGGTAGAATCCTCTACGCCGGTCCCCATCAATGCACCTGCACCGATTCAATCGCCACAGGCAGCAACCCAACCTCTGCCTACACCAGAATCAGTAGGAAATATTCCCCGGGTTTCGATCGCCCCGATATCGCCGCAGGAATTACCACCCAGTGAGCAATCTCTAAACCCGGGACCGGAACAAATCGTCGGTCCTGAACCCGAACAGTCACCGATTTTGGGCCCCCCAGAACCCAACGAATCCATAGAATTACCGATCACCTCTCCTAGTGAGAGGGTCATAGAACCCATCCAGACTACGGGTGGGGAAAGGGTTGCCAATCCTGGGGGAGAAGTACCAGCGATCGCACCGGGTACTGAGAACGTGCCATTACTGAAATTGCCACCGGGAGTCAGTGAGACTTTGCCGGAACCCTTATCTCAACCCACTGGGGAGAATGTGCCTGAACCCAGACAACCGGCGATCGCACCCTTATCGGACCCGACTGCTTCCAGTGCAACGAGCGATCGCGTTTCTATCCCTAACCTAGACTACTCCTCTGGACAACCCCTAACACCTCTCGGCGATCCGGGATGGATTTTGAATGAAATTTTGACCATTGATAGCTCAATTTGGTATGAATGGGCCATCACCCAAAATCCCCAGTTATCGAATACCGAAATCGCCAAAGGGAAGGAAATGCTGGAATCCCTCAAACGAATGAAAGCAACCGTAGGAAATATCGTTACGGGGTATGAGCAACTGGATCTGGCCTTGCTTCCTCACCAACAGGAACACCAGTATAGTAGCCCAATTGCCATCACGATTAACCCGAATCATCAAGCATTGATTCAGGGGGAAAAAACGGGAGAGATTACCCGATCTCTGGAACAGGCATTTGCGAATCAAAATACCGAAGAAATTCTCGGGGCGATCGAAGACTCTCGAAATCAAGAATTCCAAGATTATCTTGGTGTGACTGCCAATTTGCCCTCCCAAAATCTTACCCTGTTTAGCTTCCAGGAAACCTTAAAAACCATCAAGGCGCAAACCGGAAAACAGGCCGCCATTCTGTATGCCATTTCTCGGGGCGATCGCCTGGAAATCATCTTAGTCCCCCCGGTTGGTAGTCCCATTCGCAAGACCATTCTTGAAGCAACTCCCGAGGTGCTGTTTCCTGTGGTCAATGAATTTAGACGGGAAATTACCGACCCGAGACGACAAAATATGAACCACTATTTTTCCTCGGCAAAACAATTATATGATTGGATAATTGGGCCAGTCGCTGAAGAATTAGAAAATTTAGAAATTGATACAATTCTGTTTTCTCTGGATCCGGGATTACGCAGTTTACCCGTCGCCGCCTTGTTTGATGGTGAGCAGTTTTTAATCGAACGGTATAGTCTGAGTTTAATTCCCAGTTTTAGCCTAACTGCCCAAAGCTATATTCCTTTGGAAAACTCTCCAGTTTTGGCAATGGGTGCTTCACAATTTACCCAGAAAGCGCCTTTACCGGCAGTGCCATTAGAGTTAACAACGATTGTAGAGCAAACCGGGTCTCAGCAAGCATTTTTAAATGAAGAATTTACCCTGGAAAACTTGTTACAACAGCATGAAAAAGATAACTTTAAAATTATTCATCTCGTGACTCACGCTGAATTTCAATCGGGCGATCGCACGAATTCCTATATTCAACTTTGGGACCGTCAGCTAAATTTAGATGAGATGACGGCATTACAGTTAGATATGCCTGAAGTGGAGTTGTTAGTGCTATCTGCTTGTCGAACCGCCCTCGGCGATCGCGAAGCGGAATTAGGGTTTGCTGGATTAGCGGTTAAAAGTGGTGTCAAAACAGCGATCGCCTCTCTGTGGTATGTCAACGATGAAGGCACATTAGGACTGATGACCGAATTATACCATCACTTGAACTTAGTTCCCCTAAAAGCCGATGCCCTGCGTCAAGCACAACTTGCCATGCTACGCCAGGAAGTGAGAATCGAATCGGGTCGTCTGATTCACTCCCAAGGGGCGATCGACTTGCCACCGGAATTGTCAGACGTCGGAACTTATCCCTTATCCCATCCCTACTATTGGTCTGGATTTACCGCGATCGGCAGTCCCTGGTAAACAGCATCAGGGGTTCAACTCCCCGCTATAGGTTGCCCCTACAAAGCTGATTTTAACCCCTTAACCCGCAGTTCCTGTTTGAGTAAATAAGTCGTCATTTTACCTTTCCCCTTAACCTGAATCGGACCGCGTTTTTCTAATAAAAACTTACCTTCTAAGCGCGAGTAAGTCGATTCTGTGACCTGAATTTCACCGGGAATCCCATGAGATTCCATGCGGGAGGCGATATTCACCGTATCCCCCCATAAATCATAGATAAACTTTTTCAACCCAATCACCCCAGCAATGACGGGACCGCTATTAATGCCAATGCGAATCGTAAAGGGTTCCCGAATTTTCGTGCTAAACTCAATCACTTCTTGCTGCATATCCAGGGCCATTCTAGCGATCGCCTCCGCATGATCTTCCCGGGGTAACGGCAGTCCCCCCACCACCATATAAGCATCCCCAATCGTCTTAATTTTTTCTAACCCATGTCGTTCTGCCAGCAAGTCAAAGGTCGAAAAAATATCATTGAGTAAATGAACTAACTCCCTCGGGGAAACCCGAGACGCTAACTTAGTAAACCCGACAATATCCGCAAACAACACCGTTGCCTCGGCAAATCCATCGGCAATCGTGCCTTGTTCCTGCTTGAGTCGAGTGGCGATCGCCTCGGGTAAAATATTTAATAACAACCGTTCCGACTTTTCTTGTTCATTCCGCAACGCAATTTCCGCTTGTTTGCGTTCCGTAATATCTCGACAAAGGGCTAACAACAATTTGCGGTTCCCCGCCTCCAATAATCCCACCCGCACATCCACGGGAAACGTACTCCCATCTTGGCGACGATGCACCCCTTCTAAGGCGATCGGAACCCCACGACTCATCTCTCGCCAGCGTTGTTTGAGGGTTTCAAACGGGACCTTTTGTTCGATATCGGCCATTGAGCGATCGAGCAACTCCGGACGACTGTATCCTAAACTGTCACAAACCGCATGATTCACATCAATAATCTGCCCCTCTAAATCATGAATAATAAACCCATCTGCCGCCTGTTCCATCACGGCGCGAAATCGTTCTTCACTGTCTCGCAATGCCGCCTGAGCTTGTTTGCGTTCCGTAATATCTCGAATCGCCGCCACCCGCAATTTCCGCCCTTCGTAGGGGAGAAATCGCCCTTCTATTTCAATGGGAAATCGAGTGCCATCTTGTTTTAATCCGGTCACTTCGTAAGGTTTTTCATACCTCTCTACGATATGTTTGAGGACCAAATCTCGATGTTCTGGGACAATCAAAGTTAACCCATTGCGATCGATTAAATCCGAGAGGGGATAGCCAAACATCTTGACACCAGTTTGGTTGACATCTATAATTTTTCCATGCTCATGAACGATAATCGCTTCTAAGGTTGCCCCGGATAAACGGCGAAATCGCTCCTCACTTTCTTCTAAGGCTTTTTGAGCTTGTTTGCGATGGGTAATATCTCGAAAGGTTCCGGTATAAAAGGCGGTGTCTCGAAACTTAGCTTCCGTAATCGAAACTTCCACGGGAAATTTAGAGCCATCGGCGCGAATTCCCACGAGTTCATGAGGATGTCCCGAGGCGACAATTTCCGATAAAAATTGTTCGATTTTGAGATTTTTATCCGGTTGCCAATATAAAACATCTAGCCCAAATTCAATCAGTTGAGGCAGGGACATTCCTAATAAGACAGATTTTTGATAGCCAAAAATCACTTCAGCGCGAGGATTAACGCTCATGATTTGGAAATCCGAGGCATTAAAAGTGGCGATCGCATCGGTGGCCGTTCTGACGATCGCATCAGTGCGAGTCACCGCCTCCTCTAGGGCATTCATCACCTGATTATAGCGATCGGCAATTTGACCCACCTCCGTAAATGGTTCCACCGGCACTCGTAAGGTCAAATCCTGGGTTTTCGCCTGAGAATCCATTACCCGAAACAGATCCAAAATCTCCGTTTTCGCACGATGTTCCGAAACATTCAATCCAATATACTCATCTGCTGCCGACACGCGCAACGGAAAAAATCGATTCACCACCGAGAGGAACGAGTAAGCAATCCCAAAAGCGAGAATAAAACAGGTAACAATCCCTAACACCTGGACTCCCAACTGTTCTAGGCGATTCAACCCCGTTCCCAACAGTTCCGGTTGACCAAACAACGCCACCGCTAAAGTTCCCCAAATTCCGCCCCCGAGGTGAACTGGGACTGCACCAACTGCATCATCCAATTGGCATCGGACTAACAGGGACTCTACCGCGATCGTCACCAATCCAGCGATCGCGCCAATCGTCACCGCTGAAATTGCCGTTACGCCATGACAGCAGGCTGTAATCGCCACCAACCCCGCCAAGGACCCATTAATCAGCCGGTCCACCTCGGGAATCTCCCGGGACCACCACCCCGTAATTAAAGCCGTCATCATTCCCGCGACCCCGGCCAGGACCGTATTCACAATCACCCGGGCCACATCTTCATTCAGGGCCAGGGTGCTGCCTCCATTAAACCCAAACCAACCCAACCATAAAATTAACGCCCCCAAAACCGAAATCGGTAGGTTAGAACCGTGGATTTTTTCCGCCTTTCCGAACTGGGGAAAACGACCTGCACGCGCCCCGACAATGGGTAAACTGGCTAAAGAAACCCAACCCCCCACACTGTGAACCACCGTGGAACCAGCAAAATCCACAAACCCCAGTTTTCCCAACCATCCCATCAGCGCCCCGTGATTCACCCCATTCCAGGCCCAATGTCCAAAAATTGGATAAATCAGGCCAGAAATTAAGCAAGCGATTAACAGGTACGACCCGAATTTCATCCGTTCAGCGACGGCACCGGAGACAATGGTGGTGGCGGTGCCACAAAACATGGCTTGGAATAAAAAGAAGGCCAAATCAAAGGCCGGTAAATCTGTTTTTAAAAAGAACCCGCTACCCCCAATCCAGCCGTGGAAAGAAGTTCCAAACATCAGGGCAAATCCAAACATCCAAAATAACGCTACGGAACAGCCAAAGTCGGTAAAGTTTTTAACCGCAACGTTAATACTATTTTTAGATCGGGTCAGTCCCGATTCCAGACACATAAATCCAGCTTGCATCAAGAAGACCAAGCCAGAGCATAATAAAATCCATAGAATGTCAATGGTGAGATAGGTGGGTTGAGTTTGAGACCCCTCCGGTCCCTCCCTAAACCGGCGTTCCTCGGTGCGAGTAATGGCGGTGACGGGTTCAGAGGTTCCTGGAGGAATAAGAGTCGGTGTTCTCGACCCGGTAGGAGCCTCAAAGCGCAAGGGTTCAGAAGGATATCGAGATTGGTCTAAAGGGGCGCTGGATGACCTGTTTTGAGCGATCCAGAGTGGTTTAGGGAGGCGATCGACCAAGGGAGAGGGGGTTGCGGATAACCGGGGTTGGAGGGTAATCACCAATCCCAGGGTTAACAGAAATAAAAGCATCCCAATCAAGGACTTTCGTTGCATAGATTCCAGGTACAAGGGATAGGATGTCAGCGTAATTTTATGAAAATTTTCCCCGAATAACACCGGGCTATTCTAATAAACAGAGCAAAGGTTTATACTGTCCGGAATCTCTCCTAATAATTTTCCAAAACTCCCTTCTTTCCGTCATTAAACTTCCGAAAATGCGGCCAATTAACGCCTGATTGTTTCTATAGCGCGTCTAAATCCATTGGAGAATTCGGGTCCGCCAAAACACCCTATCGATAATGTCAGGGCGCTTCCTCAACGGCACCTACACCCCATGATTAAAACTCGCGCTATTTAGGGCCTGCATCGCTACTATAGCCTACGGACCCAACTTGTCGAGGGGAAAAAATCCCCCAGTTTCAGACCCGTCTTTCCCTTGCGCCGTTCTCGATTTAGCCGAGGGTCAAGGTTTTTGGAGTTGTCCAGGTCAAATTCACCCAGATTAGGGGGCGATCGCCCCCTAAGCTAACTTTACCCACACCCCCTATAATGCAAGGGTAGTTTAAACCGTTGAGCTTTCCTCAATCTCGCTCAGTCGTTGAATGGAAAACAATATCACCGCTTTCTTAACATAAAATTATGCTGAAAACATCCCTGGCTTGTCTAAGCACTTCCCTCGTTTTATGCTCGCTCACTCCGGCTTATGCTCAAGAATTTGATGGCATTTTACAAGGACTGTTGACCCCAGATGAACTCCAAATCCATCAACGGGTGGGGAGTCAACAGGCGGAACAGTTGGGACAAAATGCCTGTAACGCTCTTGCCGCAGGGTCTTCCGTCCAAGACTTTGCCACCGAAGTCGCCGAGTCTTTGGCGCAAGAAAACCTACCCCAATCGCAATTAGAAGCGCGAGCGCTCTATAGCAGTAAAGTGATTGCTGTTGGGGTTGCCATGTTCTGTCCCGATCGCTTTTCCCAATTGCAATCACTATAAGCTAAGGCAGGCTTCACACGGATCGCTGTAGCTGAACCCGGTGAAACCTGCCTTGGCTTCCTATTCCTTCAGTTGTCATCCTTTAATCTTTTCATCGGTGAATGATTAAAGGCGAAACACATCCCCAAAGACTGAATCACTATTGACCAATCTCTCCGGGTCCGGTGAATCATAAACCACTAACAAAGAATTAGGTTGTCCCAAACAAGGCAGAAGGGCCAACCCTTCACCGCGATCGGTTCCTAGCTTAAACGGTAAATCAAATAAAACTTTTAATGAAGTCTCATCCTGGGCGATGATTGTATCTCCCTGCCGCTCAAACACCCCGGTTAACCGGAATATTTTCATTCCCCCGTCCAAATCTAAAGTTGGACCCGCTAAAACAATTAGGTCATCTCCCTCTAAACATAATTCTCGAATTCCTAACCCATTTAAATCCAAAAAATGCTTTTTATACAGTCGTCCTTCTGCGCCAATTTCTTTGAGGGTTAAAATTCCGGGTTCGCTTTCTTCAACTTCTAGTTCAATAATCACCGACCAACCTCGTAAAACAGGACCGCGAAACCCTATCAAAATTTTAGAACCGCGAACCGCCAATCCTTCTATATCTAATCCATTTTCTTTGCTGGGAACCTGAGCGGCTATAATTGAACCAAAATGAATGTCTTTTTTCAGGGCATCTATCAAAATATTGCCGGTTTCAGTTTTTTGCAGGGAAGCAGCAGTCAGTTGGCGATCGCCATTTAAGGAATCCGAACAGGCTTGCACGGGAATTCCCTGTTGAATGGGAATTCTTGCTAATAAATATCGATTAGCATCGGTTTTAATTTCGGCCAGCCTGCTGATATCTTTTTCGGGATTCTTCCCTTTTGGCTTGTTGCGTTTTGTACTATGAGAGCCGGTAAACCAAAGATATCCCTCAGAGTAATCCATTCCTTCGATATCGATTTCATCTTCTTGATTAAATAACTCGATAAATTCTCCAATTTCAAAGGGTTGATGATTGCCATAAACATAAGGTTCAATCAAAGAAAGCCGTTCGAGGGTTAGTAATTCATCGGAACCGACCCATAAGGAACCATCCGGAGTAAAGGCAACGGCGGATAAATCTCCCACCCGTTCCTGAGTTTCAGGGTCAAATTTAAGCAGAATTCGGCTGAGTAAAAAAGCTTCAGGCATCAGAATTTAACCAGAGTTGGATATTTTATAGCGTTTCTCATGTTCACAAGGTACAGCCCTCACCCCAAACCCCCTTCGACCCTTCGGCGGGGGTCGAAGGGGGCTGGGGGTGAGGGTGAGTCCACCGAACCGCTATATATAGCGTGTCTTACCGAAATTCCCCCTTCTAAACCATTGATTTAGGCTGGCTCTAGTTGGAGATACAACGGTTGATTAGAGATTCCTAAAACAGGGGTACAGTATTAGATAAAGAGGAGAAAAAACGGGTTTCTGCATCACATAGGTTGCAAAGGAAGCCGAGATTTTTTACAAAAATTCGGTTTCTAACCTAGACTGTAGCAGAGTCGTAGGCCGTGATGGGCTCTCTCAAAAGGTAGAAATTTAGGGTTAAATTGGCTCAAAGGGGAGGAAAAATCTGCATTTCTTGAACCGATCGCGATCGCCTTTGAGTCACAAGACTCACCCCACCGTTTCCTCCCACTCCCCCCTACCATCCCTTACAACGGTAGGTTTTTACGATTAATAAGTATTGTCCTCGTGAAGCGCGATCGCCACGTCACGAGGATTCTGTACCCAGTGATCCGGAATCCCCCACTCGAACATCCCGGGGACTAGCCGATCGCGCCGCATTCTTCCTAACAACGGGCGATCGCTACTTTTGATTTACTCCACTGCCACCGACTCGGGTGCCGGAATTTCGCTACAAACGTCATAGAACCCCGTCATCGGGGGTTTGGCAAATAAATGGGAAATTTCATTTAAAATAGCCGCGTAAGCCTCACTATGGTTAGAGTCCATCGCGTCAATATCATCCCAAAAAATCACCGCAATCCCCTTATCACTATTCGGCTGTTGTAGTAAATAGGCTCCCTTAAACCCCTGGGTGTAGGTAGAGACGGCTTTTTCGTACAGTTGCTTGGCTTCCTCGAATTTGCCTGATTTGAATTCGCCGATCGCCACATAAGCATATTTATGTCTGAGAAAATCCATAAACTCGGTCATGACTGCCTCCTCTGGGTCACAAAACTTGCTAATTTAATCACAAGTAGAGTCGGAAGGAGGCGATCGCCGATGGCGCATTGCCCTAACTCGAATCTCTCCTCCCTCTACTTCCTTGTATGTTTTCACCTTACCATTATTAGCACCCTTGACCGAAAGCAACCCTCTCAATCAATGACCCCTTCAAAAGTCCAATTCATCCTCTACAGACTGGATATTCCCACAGAGATTCCGTTGCCAAGCCGCCCGAACTAACCGTAGCTCATTGTAGCTATATTTTTCCCCCAAATGTTCATAAACTGGCTTGAGCAGATTAGAACCCAACAATTGCAATGCTTGGATAATCACCTGCTGCCGTTGCACCGGTACCAATCGGTGAATATCCACTGGCTGATCCATTTCCAGCAGTTCAATTAAATGACTTTCCACCGTTGTCTCTTTCAGATTTCGTTTCGCCGCAATTTCTGCAACACTCATCCCCTCTTGATGGGATTCTAGGGTGAGTAACTGAGTAAAAGAAGGGTCAGATTTCACGACGGATTCAGGGATAGCCATCGGTTTGCTTTCTTGGAGTCCTCGGGATTGACAGTAGGCTTGGATTGAGGTAATAAACCGATCGCCAAATTCCGCCAATTTATACTCTCCCACCCCGGAGATTTGTTTAAAAGCCGCCAAAGATTGGGGACGTTGCTGGGCGATCGCTTTCAAGGTACTATCTGGAAATACCACAAAGGGCGGAACCCCTCGCTCATTGGCAATTTCCCGGCGCAGGACGCGCAACTGCTCAAATAACTCTTTCCCTGCGGCATCCAACTCCCCAGTGCCATTGCCACCTCGACTCATCCCCACGGAAGAGAGTCCATAAGTTTGACAATACTCGCGAATTTCTGTCACAAAGCGATCGCCATATTGCTCTACTTTATATCCCACCACCCCCGAGAGCGTGCCAAATTCATCTAACGTTTGAGGACGTTGCTGGGCCATTAATTTCAGGGTCGAATCCGCAAATACCATATAGGGGGCGACGGATTGCTCATCAGCGATTTCTTTCCGCAGCGATCGCAGGCGATCGAGCAACATTTCCACCTCGGCCTTTTTGCGATCGCGATCGGTCATGTCCGAATTCACCGGCGCTTTCGGAACCGCAATGAAAACCTGCCGTTGCTTTCGCATCACCTCCCAACTGCCCTCATTTAACTTGAGGACGGAATAACCATCAGTGGTTTCTTCCACTAACCCTTGATGAATCAGTGATCGGCCCAGCATTTTCCAATCATCAGCGGTTTTATCCAATCCAATCCCATAAGTTGAAAGCGTTTCATGGCCGTATTTTAAAACCTTCTCTTTTTTAGAACCCCGCAACACATCGATAATATAATTCATTCCAAACCGTTCCTTGGACCGCGCTACGCAGGAGAGGAACTTCATTGATTCAATAGTCCAATCTTCTGTTGGGTTGGGATGTTTACAATTATCACAATTATCACAATTTCCCGGAAACCGTTCCCCAAAATATCCCAGTTGAATCGTGCGCCGACAAACGGTACTTTCTGAATAATTAATAATTTGTCGTAACTGCTGACGAGCAATTCTTTGTTCATCCACGTCAGTTTTTTGGTCGATAATATACTCAATAGTTTTAATATCACCATAGCCAAAAAACATCGTACAATTGGCCGTTTCTCCATCCCGTCCGGCCCGTCCAGATTCTTGATAATAGCCTTCAATATTGCGGGGTAAATCATAATGCACCACAAAGCGGACATCGGGTTTATTGATGCCCATTCCAAAGGCAATGGTGGCGACGATTACCTGAGCATCATCGCGAATGAAGCGGGTTTGATTGGTACTGCGCTCATCATCGGGCATTCCGGCATGATAAGGGATGGCATCAATGCCTTCGCGTTGTAATTTATAGGCGATTTCATCGACACGGCGACGACTGAGACAGTAGATAATTCCTGAACCCTTGCTTTCGCGAATCAGCTTGACTAATTCTCGATAAGATTGCTTGTTTTTTTGGCGAACTTCGTAATACAGGTTAGGGCGGTTAAAACTGGCGAGGTGAATTTTCGGGTCACGCAGGGCCAGTTGTTGGGTAATGTCTTGACGGACGCGATCGGTTGCGGTAGCAGTCAGGGCCATCATGGGAATTTCCGGATAGCGCTGGCGCAGCAGTTGCATTTGCCGATATTCTGGGCGGAAGTCATGGCCCCATTCCGAGACACAATGGGCTTCATCGATCGCAAACCCACTGATGCCGACTTGAGCGCGGATTAGGTCCATAAAGGGAAGAAATCGTTCACTCAGGAGACGTTCTGGGGCGACATAGAGGAGTTTGATTTCACCCTGGAGAATGGCTGTTTCCCGCGATCGCGTCTGTTCCCAACTCAGGGTGCTATTGAGAAAGGTACAGGCAATGCCGTTATTTTTCAGGGATTCGACTTGATCCTGCATCAAGGCAATCAGGGGTGAAACCACCACTGTTACACCCTTGCGCAGGAGGGCCGGGAGTTGAAAGCACAAGGACTTACCGCCCCCAGTGGGCATGACGATCAGCAGATCCCGATTTTGCAGGGCGGCTTCGACGATCTCTCGCTGTCCCAGACGAAAGCTATCATGACCGAAAAAATGCTTGAGCGATCGCTCTAACTGATTCGGGGCAGTGGCGTTTAAGGGGCTGATGCCTGACATGGCTCGCAGTTTGTCGTTGAGTTTCACCTTATTTTATCGGGTCACCGACCCTCCTCATTCTTAAATTCTTAAATTGAGCCGGTATTTGGGGTTAATGTCCTGATCGTTGATTTTATCCGGTCACCGGGTCTCCTCCCTAGAAGTTTCGATGTAGCCTTTGCTGACAAGGATTGGGATGAGACTTGCCAGCCTGACGCTTTTTTATAACTTAAGTGATGTGAGGAAAAACATGGGAACGCCTTTATTAAGGCATCCAACCACCCAGCATCGGTGGAGTCGGATGAGAATGCTCCCACCAGCCCCCCCCGACGGCATCCCCTCAACAGTTGGGCCACCGTTACCTGAAGGTGGTCCCGTGATTTCTTTAGCAGCATATCGACAAGGGGCGATCGACCCCAACAACTTTGTCTGTCCCATCACCGGAGAACTTTGGCTGAACTCAGTTTGTGCAGGTTCTTCCACCAAACTCCACGATAGCTGTGTCGGGTGTCCCGCCGCCAAACTGCGGTGTTTGGTAAGGGCGATCGGCATGGAAATTCAGGGTTAGTTTTCCCCAGAATCTACTCCAGTTGACCGCTGATCGGCCCATAATGGTGAACAGACCCTTACATCAGAAGTAACCTATCATGCCCAAAGCCATCTGGAATGGAGCCATCTTAGCCGAAAGCGATCGCTGTGAAGTTGTCGAAGGAAACCAATATTTTCCCCCTGACTCCATCAAGTCGGAATATCTCCAAGAGAGTAATACCCACACCAATTGCCCTTGGAAGGGTCAAGCCAGTTATTACGATATCGTAGTTGAGGGTCAGGTAAACAAAGATGCTGCCTGGTACTATCCTAATGTTAAAGATGCTGCCAAGCAAATTAAAGGCTATGTGGCATTCTGGCGTGGAGTCAAGGTAGAAGTCTAAAAGTTTCTAAAGGCGTGTTCATAGAACACGCCTTTATTTTACCTGTTTCTTCCTTCGTTCGTAGTAACAACTTGTGTTGGGATGAGTCATGAATCGCCTTGACTATGAACTGAGGACTGGAGGGGGCTTTGCTTCAGGTAAGAACTAACTTAGGTGAGAAATTCTGAGATAATTGGACCCCTTGAGACAACCGATCGCCCCGAGGGAGGAGCCAACTCGACCCAGGTGGAACATTTCCGGAAAAAACAGCATCGGCCTTGTTTGTTCAGGTGGAATTGAGGGAACCCTCATGCCTAGAGCGATCGCTATCAGGACTTAATGCCGTTAGCATTGACTAAGACTTTACAGAATCAGCTTATAAATTTGATATTCCTTTACCAGATTGGCTCCCTTGTCTTTGAGACTTCTCAACCAATGGTCTAAGGTAAGGATAGATCCACTCAAATGACTTGCTATGCTTGAAGCAAAAAGGGGTCTTGCATCTACGACGACTCACTCATAGTGTCGAAAACATCCGTTTGAACAATCAGGTGAAGTTTCATGAGCTACTGCGTCAATCCCGCCTGTCCAGAACCTAAAAATGCCGACGATGCCATTCAGTGTGAAGCCTGTGGCTCAAATTTACTCTTGCGCGATCGCTATCGTGTACTCAAAGCATTGGGTCAAGGTGGTTTTGGAGCTACGTTTGTAGCCGTAGACGACCTATTGCCCGGGAAGCCCATCTGCGTGATTAAGCAACTGCGCCCTGCCTCAACCTCGCCTCGGGTTCTGGATATGGCAAGGCAACTCTTTGAGCGCGAGGCGAAAACCCTGGGAAAAATTGGCAATCATCCGCAAGTCCCAAGACTGCTCGATTACTTTGAAAGCGATCGCCAATTTTATTTAGTTCAGGAATATGTTGGTGGTCAAACCCTCAAACAAGAAACCAAGCGCAATGGACCTTTGAGCGAATTTGCGGTCAAACAATTTCTGCGGGAAATCCTGCCCTTGGTCAAATATCTTCATGATAATAAAGTCATCCATCGGGATATCAAACCCGCCAATATCATTCGCCGGGAAGTGGATAACCAGTTAGTTCTGATTGACTTTGGGGCAGTCAAGGACCAGGTGAGTCAAACCGCACTGCTCAACGCGAATTCCACCGGAGAAACCGCCTTTACCTCCTTTGCGATCGGGACCCCGGGTTTTGCACCTCAAGAACAGATGGCATTGCGCCCGGTTTATGCCAGCGATATTTATGCCGTGGGAGCCACTTGCCTGTATCTACTCACCGGCAAATCCCCCAAACATTTCGACTATGACCCGATGACAACCGAACTAATCTGGCGTCCTTACGTTTATGTCAGTGATAGTTTTGCAGCGGTCCTGGAAAAAATGCTGGCGGCATCGGTGCGCGATCGCTACCAAAGTCCAGAAGAAGCCCTCCGCGCCCTCGATGTAGAATCCCACCGTCAAACCCTTTCCGAAGGACTCTCGACGCGACGCAAAGACGTATCCCAGCAAGAAGAAGAAACCCGACTCGAAGAAAAAAATAACCGAGCATTATCCCCTGCCGCCCGAGAAGTCGAGTTGCTACGAACACGCCGCGCCAATCAAAAGGCTAAAGCCGCCAGTCGCGGGGCCACCGCCTTAAATTCAGGAATGAATTCTCATCCCGGTTTGGCAACGAGCTTTCGCACCCAAACTTTAGCCGCCTCCAGTGGTGGCAGTGATGGCATTTTAGATGCCAAGGCAGTCCGCTTGGCTTATGGCAAGGGTAAACGAGACTTTGGCGACTGCAATCTCACCGGGTTAGACTTGCGGTCCTCTATCCTATCCGGCGCTAATTTTTATGACGCCAAGCTCAATCGCGTCAACTTCCAAGGATCCGACCTCACCAATGCCAACTTCGGACGCGCCAGTTTAATCAAAGCTTGTCTGCGGGATGCCAATTTAACTAAAGCCTATTTTGTCAATGCCAATTTAGAAGGCGCGGACCTCCGAGGGGCTGACTTAATCGAAGCATCCTTCACCCAAGCAAATCTGCGCGGGGCCAACCTCTGCGGGGCCAACCTCACCGGGGCCAGAGTTAGCGAAGCCCAGCTTTCAATGGCACGCACCAACTGGCTGACGATTAAACCCAATGGCAAACGAGGCATCTTTTAGCCAAATTTTACCCCAAACCCAGTTTTAACCCCTGAGCAGACCCATGCTCTTGTAAAATGAGTCAGGCTGACTTATTTTAGGCGTCCATATCAATGCGGATTTCTCTAAACTGGTTGCGGGAACTGATAGACATCACGATGTCTCCAGAAGAGTTAGCCCATACGCTGACGATGGCTGGATTTGAAGTAGAAGACATCGAAGATCGGCGCAGTTGGGCTAACGGCGTCGTGTTGGGAAAAATTATCGATCGCGAACAACATCCCAATGCCGATAAACTAAGCGTCTGTAAGGTCAATATTGGCGGGGAGTCTCCTTTAAATATTGTCTGTGGCGCACCGAATGCTCAGGCTGATATTTATGTGGCAGTGGCCCCGATTGGCACCTATCTGCCCAAAATTGACTTAAAAATTAAAAAGGCTAAACTGCGCGGCGTCCCTTCGGAAGGGATGATTTGCTCGTTAGCCGAGTTGGGTTTGGCAAAGGAATCCGAGGGGATTCATCATTTTGAACTGGAAAACCCTCAATTAGGGACGGCGGTTTCTCCCTTGTTAGGTCTAGATGATGTGATTTTAGACTTGACCTCTACGGCAAATCGGGCCGATGCCTTGAGTATGGTGGGAGTAGCCCGAGAAGTGGCGGCCCTCACCGGGGCCTCGTTACGATTGCCGACTGCCTCTGATACCGCCATGACACCCGGTGGCAAGGGTCTGTCCTTAAAAGTTAACGAATCCAAAGCCTGTCCTGCCTATATTGGCACGGAAATCACTGGGGTCAAAATTGCTCCTTCTCCCCTGTGGTTGCAGCAACGTCTCCAAGCTTCCGGGGTGCGCCCAATTAATAATGTGGTGGATGTCACCAATTACA
>NZ_JAFLQW010000038.1 GCF_017313335.1 Phormidium pseudopriestleyi FRX01
AATTTACGCTAGAAACCCGGTTTCTTGTCCCCGTAAAGGTTAGAAACCGGGTTTCTTCCAACTATTTCTAGGAATGAGCCACAAATTTACGCTAGAAACCCGGTTTCTTGTCCCTAGAAGCATTTACTTTGTTGAGCAATCTGTTATCGTGGCGCGGGTTCGATGACTTCACGAATCCGATAAATTGGGCGTTGTTGAGATTCATGATAGGTTCGCATCAATAATTCGGCTAACAGGCCAAAACTAAACAATTGTACCCCAGCTAAAAGCAGAACTACGGACAAAATAAGTAAGGGGCGATCGCCAATACTTGCCCCAAATCCGAGTTTGAGAATGGTTAAATACAATCCTAACAGAAAGCCCAAGACCATAGAAATAATCCCAAATCCTCCAAAGACGTGCATCGGACGGGTGAGAAATTTCTTCATAAAGAAAACCGTTAACAAATCCATCAAAACCCGAATTGTTCGGCCTAATCCGTACTTGCTTTTACCATAGAGACGAGCATGGTGACGGACTGGAATTTCAATAATTCTTGCTCCTTCAATAAATGCTAATGCGGGTAAAAACCGATGTAACTCTCCGTAGAGATTCATGTCGGCTACAATTTCCTTACGGTATGCCTTCAAAGAACAGCCATAATCGTGTAATTTCACCCCGGTGACTTTGCCAATCATGGCATTGGCAATTTTAGAAGGAAGCAAGCGAGTGAGGGCCGCATCTTGACGATTTTTACGCCAACCACTGACGAGATCATATCCCTCATTTAACTTCATCACCAGTTCAGGAATATCGGCGGGGTCATTTTGCAAATCCCCATCTAAGGTGACAATAATGGGCGATCGCGCCGACTTAAATCCCGCTGCCATTGCCGCCGACTGTCCATAGTTCCGGCGCAAAATCACTGCTACTAGGTCATTTCGCTTTTGTGCTTCTTGTTTGAGGACTTCAGTGGAGCTATCGGTGGAGCCATCATCTACGCAGATTAGTTCATAATTGAGTTGAGCGTCACTCAGGGCTTGGGCGATCGCGCTGATCAGGTGCGGCAGACTCTCAACCTCGTTGTGAATGGGGACAACGACGGATACATCTAGGGGGGAAAGCGCCGATTCGATGTGGGAAGGGTGCAAAGCGGGTGAAATTTCCATTTATCTGTAATAATTAAACTCAATAGTGGGATTTTCTCTTAGTGGTAAAATCGATGAGCAAGTGGAATCAATCTGGATTACAGGAATATCGAACCCCAAGGACCAAGTATCTATTATGACGCCTTGCTGGGGTTTTTGAAAGGATCTGTAATTTTATTCCCATATCATCATGTCATGTTTTGGGAAACTCGCCCCCCAGTCTACCCTCATCACAATTTTACCTTCCAGTAGCATCTGGCTACTCTTCACGAGGACGACGATACAATAAGAAACTGTTTTTTCACAACCCACTGCCGTGAAAGCAGCCAGTCTAGGCAACCTCTTAGTTTTTTGTCCTGGGGAATATCAGACTGAATCGAGACTTTAGGAAATATTTTCTAAAATTGCGACCGAAAAATCCTGCATTTAAAGGACATCAGTTCAAGACCAAATGACTGCTATTTAAGAGAATTAATTGAGCCAAGACCCCAGGCGGAATGAGACAGGATTATAAACAAATAGAAAATATTTTTCCGATTAAGTATAGAATTTTTCTTTGTTAACGAACCTTAATACCATGACTTTAAAAACTGTTGATTCAATCCTATCCCGTGCTTTAGAAGGAACCGATATTTCTCCAGCAGAAGCAGCGATTTTGCTCCAGCAAACCGACCCTGAACTGGTAACCGCCATTGCCCAGGTTGCGGACGAACTCCGGCAGAAACAATCCGGCAATACGGTGACATTCGTGATTAATCGCAATATTAACTTTACGAACATCTGCGAGCAACATTGTAGTTTTTGCGCCTTTCGTCGCGATGCTGATGAAGTGGGAGCTTTTTGGTTAGATTGGGGAACAATTCTGGAAAAAACAACGGATGCGGTGCAACGGGGAGCGACGGAAATTTGTATGCAGGGTGGGTTGCATTTGGAAGCTAAAATTGATGGGAAATCCTTGCCCTATTATTTGAAGCTGGTGGGGACGATTAAAGATGAATTTCCTCATTTGCATTTGCACGCTTTTTCTCCCCAAGAAGTCCAGTTTATTGCCCGGGAAGACCAGATAACGTATGAGGAGACGATCGCCGCGTTGCAAGAGGCGGGAGTGGGTTCTATGCCGGGAACTGCTGCGGAAGTCTTGGACGATCGCATCCGAAATATTATTTGTCCCGAAAAAATTAATAGCGAAACTTGGCTAGAAATTGTCAGTACAGCCCATCGTTTGGGATTACCCACCACGAGCACGATGTTGTGCGGACATATTGAAACACCGCAGCAACAAATCGACCATTTGGAAAAATTGCGATCGCTCCAAAAAACTGCCTGCGATCGCAACTATCGCGCCCAAATTACCGAATTTATTTTACTCCCTTTTGTAGGAGAACAAGCCCCCGCTCCCTTGCGCAGTCGCGTCGGTCGAAATCAACCCATTCTCGCTAATACTTTACTCCTAACTGCGGTTTCCCGGATTTTCCTTGGCAACTGGATTTCCAATCATCAACCCAGTTGGGTAAAACTCGGATTAGACGGTGCAACAACAGCGCTCAACTGGGGATGCAATGATATTGGCGGCACCTTAATGGAGGAACATATTACCACTATGGCCGGTGCGAAAGGGGGAAGCTGTATGGAACCAGAAACCCTGCGATCGGCGATTACCGGAATTAACCGCCCTTACCAACAACGAGATACCCTCTATCACCCCATAACTGCCCCAGTTTACTCTTAAAAAAATATGACAGCCAGAGTTAAAAGAGAGTAGGGTGGGCA
>NZ_JAFLQW010000644.1 GCF_017313335.1 Phormidium pseudopriestleyi FRX01
CTCAACGAGAGAATCGGCGACAAGAGGTGATTGTCCTGGTGACGCCTCAGATTTTGGATGATTCGGAGAATGCGGGGTTTGGTTATGGGTATGCCCCTGGACAGGAAGTCCAGCAAATGCTGAATCAAAATCGGTAATTTTCTATCCTTGAGGTCACCCCACTCCCGGCTTCTATTCCTTTAGATTTATTTTTTGGGGTGGCTTCCGGGAATAGAATCGAGAATTAATAAAACCTCCTGTAAGATAAAACGCAGGAGGTTTTATTCTTTAAAAGGGTTTTAGGAAGGTAGTTGTAGCAACAATTGTATTACGAGTAGTAAATTTTTTGAATGGATCCATTGGTGCAACCCTGGGGGAAAATGAAAAAAAAATCCTCAAATCTATATAAATTAAAGGTTTCACCGATCCATATTGGGTTGACACCCTTTAGAATAATGCAGTGAAAAGTCGAATCAGTGGGAGTTTCAGCGATTTATTTCGGCTTCCTCCCTTAAACTACCTAAGAGACCTACTGAATTGCTGTGGCAATAGAGGTCCCTTGGATTCGCTCAACTTAACCTGTACGGAGTAACAAAATGAACAAAGGTGAACTCGTCGATGTTGTGGCTGAGAAGGCTAACGTCACCAAAAAACAAGCGGATGCGGTGCTGACTGCGGCCCTTGAGGCGATTATCGAAGCGGTCTCCTCTGGGGATAAAGTCACCCTGGTGGGATTTGGCTCGTTTGAAGCTCGTGAGCGCAAAGCTCGTGAAGGTCGCAACCCCAAAACCGGCGACAAAATGGAAATCCCAGCAACCAAGGTCCCTGCCTTCTCTGCTGGTAAGGCCTTTAAAGAAAAAGTCGCTCCTAAGTAAGGGAGTCATATCCCGATCGCCCTTTGAATCAGCCAAAGCATGGGGGGAATTTAGCCTGGGCCGCAATTCTGGCAGGCTGTCCCCCTTCCTCTATCCTCGATTTCTCGGCCAGCATCAGTCCTTTGGGGCCGCCCCCATCGGTCAATGCGGCCATTCACAGTCACTTGAGCGAACTGCGAAACTACCCTGACCCGAGCTACTATTCCTTGCGATCGCAGTTGGGTCAGGCTTGCAGTCTGGCTCCTGAGTGGATCCTGCCTGGTAATGGGGCGGCAGAGTTGTTAACCTGGGCGGGATGGGAATTATCCACCCTGCCTACTACATTTCTGTTAACCCCCGCTTTTGGCGATTACCGTCGGTGTCTGCAAACCTTTGGCGCAACGGTCGTTGACTGTCCCCTGTTGGGAGATGAGGAAGGGGAATTCCTGGGGGTGGATGAAGCTACGGCTCAAGCCCCCTCGGGACTGGATTGCCTCATTCCTAAATTGCAGCAACAGAAAGCCCCCGGGGGTCTGTTGCTGAATAATCCTCACAATCCGACGGGAAAACTGTTTTCAAAAGCTGCGATTCTGCCCTATCTGGAGCATTTTGCTCTGGTGGTGGTGGATGAAGCCTTTATGGATTTTCTCCCCCCAGGGGACCAGGAAAGTCTGGTGACAGTGGTTCAGGATTATCCGAATTTAGTGATTCTGCGATCGCTGACTAAGTTTTACTCGATGCCTGGACTCCGCCTAGGATATGCGATCGCCCATCCCGATCGCCTCCAACGCTGGCAACAGTGGCGCGACCCTTGGCCGGTCAATATCCTAGCCGCCGCTGCCGGGGAAGCAGTGGTGCAGGATACGGCCTTTCAGGAACAAACTTGGACCTGGTTGCCTCCCGCGCGATCGCAGTTGTTTGATGGGTTAGCCGGAATCCCGGGATTGCAGCCCCTGCCTTCATCTGCAAATTTCTTACTGGTGCGATCGCATCATTCCTGTTCCCAACTGCAACAGGATTTACTCACCCGTCACCGCATCCTGATCCGCGACTGCCTGAGCTTTCCGGAACTCGGCGATCGGTATTTCCGCGTTGCTGTGCGTCTACCGGAAGAAAACCAGCGCCTAATTGCCGCCTTAACCGATATTCTGTCTTAGATTGGGGAATCGAACAACGTGAGCTTGGATTACGATTTAGTCGTCATTGGCGGCACTCGCCCGGGAATAGAAGCGGCGATCGCTGCCGCTAAACTGCAAGCGCGAGTGGCCCTGGTCCAACCGCCCCAACAGGCAGTCAATGCCCCTCCGTTCTCTGAAGGGACCGGACCGATACAAACAGCGGAGTTATTTGATTCCCCTTCGATTCTCTGGGGTGCGCCATTTCCAAAGGACCGCCAGGAACTGGCCCGGGCCTTGAAGCAGTCAACCCAGGCCCTGGCATCCCTAGGAGAAGAACGCTCTCCGGCAGTTCTAGCGTCTCTCGGCATTGATGTGATTGCGGAGGCGGGAGAGTTTATTGGATTACCACAACTAGCTTTAGATGTCAAGATTAGACGACTGATTTCTCGCCATTATTTATTAGCCCCCAGTTTTCGGTCAGCGATTCCTGACATTCCGGGACTGGCAACCACGGGATACCTGACTCGGGAAACCTTCCATCACCTCACAGAGGGAACCCTCCCGAATACCATTGCAATTATTGGCAGCGATCCGAATGGTATTGAACTGGGGCAGATTTTAGTTCGGTTAGGAATTGCCGTGACACTGATCACTTCTGCACCCCAGATATTGCCGAAAGAAGACCCAGAAGCGGCCCAACTGATTCAGGCACAACTCGAAGCAGATGGCATTCTTGTCCTGACAGATACTCCAGTCATTGCCGTTGAATCGAGTCCAGGGAAAAAGATTATTCAGACTAAAAATCGGGCGATCGCCTGCGATGAAATTTTCCTCGCCTGTGGATTCCAATCCAATATTGACCGGCTAAACTTAGAAAGCGTAGGCGTGAAATTCTACCAGACCCCTTTGGGTCAAAGAGTGCAACTCAACTCTAAATTACAAACGACAAACCCGCGCATCTATGGTTGTGGGAACCTAGCAGGCGGCTATCCCCTCGTTAATGTAGCCCGACATGAAGCTGAAATCGCGGTCAAAAATGCCTTGTTTTTCCCCCGTCATCGGGTTAATTATTGGGGCATTCCCTGGGCCTTCCAGACTTATCCTGAAATTGCCCGAGTTGGACTGACTGAACCCCAAGCGAAACGTCGATATGATGATGTGGTTGTTTTGAAACAATATTTCAAAGGCATTGCTGGGGGTCGATTGCAGGAAGAAACAACGGGTTTTTGTAAGGTATTGGTCCGGAAAAACGGAGAGATTTTGGGCGCTCATATTTTGGGACCTAGAGCATCGGAACTGATTCACAGTTTTGCTTTAGGGATGAAAAATCAACTAAAGGTTGAGGCGATCGCAACTTTACCCCATATTTGGCCCAGTCTCTCTGAAATTAATCAACAAACTGCCGAACTCTGGCAGGAGGGACGGTTCAAAGATAATACGTTCTGGCAAAACGTTCTTGACATTTGGTTTAATTGGCGGCGATAATTCCCTGACCCAGGTATAAACAGTTATAAACCAGGGAATCATGGTGTTTAGTCAAGAGTGCGGGTTGACTTTATTTAATCTCTATCTCATCTCTTAAAAAGGGCAAACAGACGGTATATGAAAATTCTGGGAATTTCCGGTTACTATCACGATAGCGCGGCAGCTTTAGTGATTGAGGGCGATATTATTGCAGCGGCACAGGAAGAAAGATTTTCGAGGAAAAAGCATGATGCTCGATTTCCCCAGAGTGCGATTTCCTATTGTCTTCAAGAGGCGAATCTCTCCCTCAATGAGTTAGACCAAATTATATTTTATGATAAACCTCTGGTTAAATTTGAGCGGCTGTTAGAAACCTATTTGTCTTATGCGCCGAAAGGGTTTCGTTCCTTTATTACCGCCATGCCAGTTTGGTTAAAAGAGAAACTTTATTTAAAAACAATTTTAAAACAAGAATTGGCTAAATTGGCCGGATGCAAAACCTCCCAATTGCCTCAGCTTTTATTTACGGAACATCACCAAGCTCACGCGGCGAGTGCATTTTTTCCGAGTCCGTTTCAACGGGCGGCAGTGATGTGTTTGGATGGGGTGGGGGAATGGGCAACAACTTCGGTTTGGTTAGGAGATGGCAATCAACTGATTCCGCAATGGGAAATTGATTTTCCCCACTCTCTAGGATTGCTCTATTCGGCGTTTACTTACTATACCGGATTTAAGGTGAATTCGGGGGAGTACAAATTGATGGGTTTAGCGCCTTATGGCGAACCCAAATATATTGATAAAATCTTGAATCATTTAATTGATTTAAGAGATGATGGCACCTTCCGGTTGAATATGGATTATTTCAACTATGCGACAGGGTTAACCATGACCAATCGCAAGTTTGATGCGTTATTTGGAGGACCGCCTCGCCGTGCGGAGGGGAAGTTAACTCAGAAAGAAATGGATATTGCTAGTTCGATTCAATATGTCACGGAAGAGGTGGTATTGCGTCTGGCAAAAACAGTTCATAAAGAGTTAGAAGCGGATTATTTGTGTTTGGCTGGAGGGGTGGCGTTAAATTGTGTTGCTAATGGTAGACTGTTGCGGGAAGGTCCATTTAAAGGGATTTGGATTCAACCGGCAGCAGGAGATGCAGGAGGAGCATTAGGGGCGGCGTTGGCAGGTTGGTATCAGTATGGTGAACAACCTCGGGTGGTGAATGGGGCGGTTGGAGAGTCGCCGGGGAAAAATTTGACCGTGGGCGATCGCATGAAAGGGTCTTATTTAGGACCCAAGTTTGGGGATGAGGAAATCCGGTCCTATTTGGATACAGTTCAGGCGAAATATTATCGGTTAGAGGATGATGAATTGTTGCCTCGGTTAGGGGGAATTTTAGCTGATGAAAATGTGGTGGGATGGTTCCAAGGACGGATGGAATTTGGTCCTCGGGCGTTAGGCGGGCGATCGATTATTGGGGACCCGCGTAGTGCTAAAATGCAATCGGTGATGAACCTGAAGATTAAATATCGGGAGTCCTTTCGACCTTTTGCCCCTTCGGTATTAAGCGATCGCGTTTCTGATTATTTTGAGATGGATTCGGCGAGTCCTTATATGTTGCTAGTGGCAACGGTGAAAGAGGGGTTACGGATTGCGATGACAGCGGAACAGGAGTTATTATTTGGGATTGAGAAACTGAATGTGCCGCGATCGCAACTCCCAGCGGTGACTCATGTGGATTATTCCGCCCGGATTCAAACGGTGCATCCAGAAACTAATCCTCGTTACTATGAGTTAATCCGTCAATTTGAAGCAAAAACCGGCTGTGGGGTGTTGGTGAATACTTCCTTTAATGTGCGCGGTGAACCGATTGTTTGTACCCCAGAAGATGCCTATCGCTGTTTTATGCGGACGGAGATGGATTATTTGGTGATTGAGAATTTCTTGTTACCGAAGAGTGAGCAAATTCCTTGGAAACAGGATGAGTCTTGGAAGCAAGAATTTGAGTTGGATTAAGTGGGAAAAAGCCTGACTGTGCGGGCTGATTTTGAGAACAAGCTCTTTTATTGTTGATGGCTGATGCCTGGGTTATGACTCATACGATTCCGAAGCTGGATAAAAAAGGATTACGTGAATTTGGACTGGTTACCGGGGCGATTTTTGTGGGATTATTTGGGTTATTAATTCCCTGGATTCGCGAGCATTCTCTCCCAATTTGGCCTTGGATTGTGGCGGGAGTGTTGTGGGTTTGGGCGTTAATTGCTCCGAAAACTTTAGAACCGGTTTATTACGGGTGGATGAAAGTTGGGCTGGTTCTAGGGGCGATTAATAGCCGAATTATTTTAGGGATTATTTTCTATTTGCTGTTGATGCCGATGGGATTAGCCATGCGCTGGCTGTTTAAGAAAGACCCAATGGCACGGGCGTTGGATGTGAAGCTGGAAAGTTACCGGGTTTTTAGCACACTAAGAAATCGAGAAAGTATGGAGAGACCTTTTTAATGTTTGAAGCAACTTGGGATTTTATTAAGGATTTATGGGGATTTTTAAGGGAGCGTAAAAAATACTGGTTGGCTCCTTTAATTATTACGTTGGTGTTACTGGGTGCGGTGATTGTGTTGACTCAGGCATCGGCGATCGCCCCGTTTATTTACACGTTGTTTTAACGGTTGCCTGTCTAGTAATTGTAGGGTGGGCACTGCCCACCGTACTTCAGGTGGGCAGTGCCCACCCTACTTCAAAAAATGTACTCGGGAGCAAGATACTCCCACTCCTGGGGAACTTTTATTTTATTCATTGAAATTGGCTGATAAATTCATGAAAAAATTGAGTGAGTTCCCCAAAAAATTGCCTGGAATTGTTAAAATTGCTTTAATTAACTTAGTTTTTTTAGCAATTTTTATCGAGTTAGGGGCAGCGGCGTTATATTGGAGTAAATATAAACAACTGTTTTATACTCGCAGCGATCGCCAAACCGACGAGGCGATCGCCCAGTTGGGATTGCCGATTAATCAAACCGC
>NZ_JAFLQW010000005.1 GCF_017313335.1 Phormidium pseudopriestleyi FRX01
GCGCTGCCAATATCCTTCGCAAACTAAACGTAAAGGGAAAGTTCAAACTAGATTTGAGCCGACTTATTAGAGGCGAAATGAGCAGCGCCCATTAGAATTAGGCTTTGGTCTAAGGCTATGCAAGAATCCCCGTGTCTTTAGACCGGGGAGTGTCAAATGGATTTAATGGATGATTTTTCTAAACAACTTAAACTCGAAGGTCGCAGTGAAGAAATTCTCTTAGACTACCGATTAACTCTCATTGATATTATCGCTCATTTATGTGAAATGTATCGCCGCTCAATTCCCCGAGATGCTTAATCAATTTTTAGTCCTCCCACCCCGTTTTTTTTTCGCTCAATTTTCACAAAGTGAATCCATGATTAACCCCAAAAAAAACTACGTTCTCAAGCTTTACGTTGCCGGGAACACACCCAACTCAGTTCGAGCTTTAAAAACCCTCAAAGATATTTTAGAGCAAGAATTTGAAGGGGTTTATGCCCTCAAAGTTATTGATGTATTGAAAAATCCTCAACTCGCAGAAGAGGATAAAATCTTGGCAACCCCCACCCTCTCCAAAATCCTGCCCCCTCCCGTCCGCAAAATCATCGGAGACCTCTCGGACCGCGAAAAAGTCTTGATTGGTTTAGACCTCCTCTATGAAGAATTACGAGAAGAGCGAGAATTCGAGTAAAATCAATCGGTTCAAACCTGTCCAAAATTCTCTTAATTAATTCACAATCCTAGGTCCATCATCCCTAGCCCTGTCAAGGTGGTAAATTTAATGACAAAAAATCGTTGTTTCATGTAGGGGTTTGGTCTCCAAACCCGCTCCCTGATGTAGGGGTTTGGTCTCCAAACCCTCTGATCTGATGTAGGGGTTTGGTCTCCAAACCCTCTTGAGGCCATCTCATCGAAGCCCCTACAAATACACCTTGACAATCCTAGGTCCATCATCCCCCATCCCTAGCCTTCTTGTCATTTTAAACTCGCCCTATGAATCTTACTAAGCCATCTGGAGAAAGCGAAGAACGTATGCCCCTAGGCGTCCATAAAATCCGGACCATGATTGAGGGATTTGATGACATCAGTCATGGCGGAATGCCTGTCGGTAGAACAACCTTAGTCAGCGGCACCTCCGGTACAGGTAAAACCCTGTTTGCGGTTCAGTTCCTCTATAACGGCATCACCTTTTTTGAGGAACCCGGGGTGTTCGTCACCTTTGAAGAATCTCCCAGCGATATTATCAAAAATGCTTATAGTTTTGGCTGGGACCTGCAAAGTTTAATTGACCAAGGTAAACTCTTTATTCTCGATGCTTCGCCAGATCCAGAAGGACAAGATGTGGTCGGAAATTTTGACCTTTCTGCCCTGATTGAGCGAATTCAGTATGCCATTCGCAAATACAAAGCCAAACGAGTCTCTATTGATTCCGTAACCGCTGTCTTTCAACAGTATGATGCCGCCTCAGTGGTCCGTCGGGAAATCTTTCGGTTAGTCGCCCGTCTCAAACAAGTGGGCGCGACCACCATTATGACCACGGAACGAGTCGAAGAATATGGACCCGTGGCGCGGTTTGGGGTGGAAGAATTCGTCTCCGATAATGTGGTGATTGTTCGCAACGTCTTAGAATGCGAACGGCGTCGCCGGACCCTGGAAATTTTGAAATTGCGCGGCACCACCCACATGAAAGGAGAATATCCTTTCACCATCACCAATGAAGGGATTAATATCTTTCCCCTCGGCGCAATGCGCCTCACTCAACGCTCCTCGAATGTCCGGGTTTCTTCCGGAGTCAAAACCCTCGATACCATGTGTGGCGGTGGATTTTTCAAGGATTCTATTATTCTGGCAACCGGCGCAACCGGCACCGGAAAAACCCTCCTGGTCAGCAAATTTTTGGAGGATGCCTGTAAAAGTGGCCAACGGGCGATGATGTTTGCTTATGAAGAATCCCGCGCTCAACTGCTCAGAAATGCTTACTCCTGGGGGATTGATTTTGAAGAACTTGAAGAGAAGGGATTGCTAAGAATTCTCTGTGCTTATCCCGAGTCTACCGGGTTGGAAGACCATTTACAAATCATTAAAACCGATATTTCTGAGTTTAAACCGGCTCGGATTGCGATTGATTCTTTATCGGCTTTAGCTCGTGGTGTCAGTAACAATGCGTTTCGTCAATTTGTGATTGGGGTAACGGGCTATGCCAAACAAGAGGAAATCACGGGGTTTTTTACCAATACTACGGACCAATTTATGGGTTCTCATTCAATTACGGAATCCCATATTTCTACCATTACGGATACGATTTTGATGTTGCATTATGTGGAAATTCGCGGGGAAATGTCCCGGGCGATTAACGTCTTTAAAATGCGCGGTTCTTGGCATGATAAAGGCATTCGGGAATACTCGATTAGTCACAATGGACCGGATATTAAAGATTCGTTCCGCAATTATGAAGGGATTATCAGTGGTTCTCCCTCTCGGATTTCGGTAGACGAAAAAACCGAACTCTCCCGCATTGTCAAAGGGGTGCAGGGAAGAACTGGGGACGAACTTTAACGACAAGCATAAAAAAAGGGGGCCGGTTTGAAACTGGCCCCCTTTTTTATGAAGTGTTAATCACCCAACGAGCACGGAGGGATTTGAACCCCCGACACCCAGAACCGGAATCTGGTGCTCTATCCCCTGAGCTACGTGCCCTAACAATCTCCAACTATATCACCTGTTTGATAGAATAGCTATAAGTAAAAATACTCGTTTTTTGGGGACTGGCTTGATTACGGGGCATGGGTCAAAATAACTGACAAATTCACGGACTGAAGTTGGTTAAAGGGAGACCTAACCCCCCAACCCCCTTCCCTCCGAGGGAAGGGGGAGAATCAAAGCCCCTCCCCTCGGAGGGGAGGGGTTTGGGGAGAGGTCTCTTTCTGGATTCGCCAACAGAGTCATTCACGGGTGGGGCTATAGAGAAGACAGAGGCAGCAAAACCAGACGGGATATGCGCTAATTCCGGTTCCTGCCCTTTGCAACCTTCTTGGCGAGATGCCTGAATATCGGGCCGTTTCCAGGGAGGGTAGAGAGAAAACTTAAAAAAAGTTAAAATTTGAAGGGAATGTTTAAGATTTGACCTTTCCTATCTCGGATCTAACCAGGCGATAGATTTACCGAGAATCGGCGTAAAGCCCCCGGATTTATCCGTGGGGATATAAGCCGAGCGACTGACCAAGGGGAAGAAGCAATTATATTCGTTGTTGGTCTTTGATATATTGTTTAATGACAGCTAAGGAGGTCAATAAAATGTTTGGGTGTCAACAAATTTTAATTAATCCCAATAATGAGCTTAAAGCAATTCTTGAGTTTATTTGTGGTGAGTCCAATAAGCTGCACAACTGCGGAACATATTATGCAAGGCAACTTTATTTCAAAACAGGTAAAATCCC
>NZ_JAFLQW010000327.1 GCF_017313335.1 Phormidium pseudopriestleyi FRX01
GTGGCAGTCAAGCGCGGAAAACGTGGATTGTTTAGGACTGGAACGTTTGGATGTATCAATGCAGGCTGTAATGGTGCTGCTAATATCCTTCGCAAAGTAAAGGGAAAGTTCAAATCTAATTTGAGCGGACTTATTAGAGGCACAATGAGCAGCGCCCATCAGAATTAGGCTTTGGTCTAAGGCTGTGCAAGAATCCCCGTGTCTTTAGACATCGGGAGTGTCAAATCATCGGACAATCCCCTGTGTTCCCACATCTTGAGTACACAAAACCGGCGATCGCCGAAAATTTAGTTGGAAGAGGGTTTGGTCTCCAAACCCCTACATCTGGGAAAAAGAGGGTTTGGAGACCAAACCCCTACATTCCATCACTCTTTTTCGTTATTAAATTTACCACCTTGACAGTGCTAGGTTTTGAGGAGTTAAAGCCCAAATAGTGCGAGTCTTGTAGGCATTGGACAATTGTTTTAAGGAGTGGGAGCATCTTGCTCCCTTCTCCAAATAAAATAGGGAGCAAGATGCTCCCACTCCTTCAATTCTAGGGTGATCCTGATTGAGACGGCCCTACCACATCCGGATTCAGAGCAAGACCGCTTTCCACCCGAAAGCGGTCTTCTTCTGATCCAGGGAAAGCCACAGAAGTAGAATAAACAAGGAAAACTGCCGAATTCTTGATAGAGCTTAATTTACAATGTCAGATTCTACTTCCTTGCGCGATCGCTACTTCCAATTTATCGATACCATCGTAGATACGACCCTCAAAGGCAAAATTCGCTCCGTTGAGCAGGTCTATCAAATGCTGGTCCAAGAAATTGACAGTGGGACTGGAGAAATCTTTGAGCGATGCCTAGCCGATCGCCTCAGTGCCACTCAATATAAACTCGATCATGAAACCGATGAGTTGAAAGCCGCCAAAGCCAGTCGCATTCACCGCGCATTACAAACCATCGAAAAACAATGGGAACGCTGGCAAAAGGAAAATCGAGTCAAAGATGCGATCGCCTCCGCTGCCGATCGCATCATCCAAGCCGAACCCTATACTCGCCTGTTTGCACTCCTGCGCGAGATTGACCCCAATCAACCTGAAGTTCTCACTCTCGAACAACAGCGACAACTTGCCAAAACCCTCACGGATAGACTCGATAGCATTGCCAATCCCGAACTCCACCTGGAAGTTGCACCCCTAGCAAAAGGACTGCAACAAGGCTTACAATCCTGGCAGCAGATTGAACCTCACCTGGTTAGTTGGATCTATGAACAAGGCAGAGGACAACTGGGATTTGGGGGAATTCCCGGACAGAATGGACCCTGGGCATTATGGGCCAAACAACTGAATCGGCCCTTTCCCCAAGCCCTATTTACAACCCTTTCGTTCAATCAACCACTCCTCAACTTTCTCGATCGCCAACCTGATGTCGATGTGAGCGATTGGGTTGAACTGACGGTGATTTTGCAGGGGTTGCAACGGGGGTTAGTGGTTTGGTTCGATAAAATGGTCTATGACTCCAAAGTTGGAGCAAAGCTGTCGATTTCAACCTATCTAACCTTTGCCCTGATTTGGTCTCAATTAGCCAATGCAGTCCATCGGAGCACCCGCTTCAATTCCAATACTCGCGATCGCTTCACAAATGCTTGCTTTCAAGTGACGTTACAGATTTTACGCGCATTTTCTCAGCGGGATTATTTTCCCCTGTATGGGGGGATATTTGCCGCATTTACTGGGGAGTATCTGCGCGGTGCATTGCAATATCTGGATGAACCCTTGCGACAGGTGGAAGGAACTCAGGAAAAGGCGCGTATTTTGACCTTGCTGGGTTATTCTATGCGGGCAATGGGAAATTTTGAGCGTTCTATTGCTTTTCATCAACAAGCCCTGGATATTGCCCGGGAATCTGGCGATCGCCGCTGTGAAATTGCCAATCTCAATCATATCAGCCGCAGTTATGTAGGGCAGAAAAATTATGCATTGGCGATTGATTGTAGTCAGCGCGCCTTAATCGGGTCCCGGCAAGAGGGGGAACGGTTGGGAGAGGCTAATGCTTTAGCGAATCTGGGATTTAGTGAGGTGTTTCAAGCCCGGGAACAGGGAGAATTGGAACCGGAGGTTTATGAGGGGGCGATTCATTATTTGGAACAAGGATTACAGCTTTCAGATAAGTTAGCCGATCGCCAAAGTCAAGCGCTATGTCGCAGTAGTTTGGGGATTGCTTATGTGGCGATCGGCGAGTATCCCAAGGCGATCGCTAACTTATTGAAGGGATGGGAATCGGCCCAAATTTCCGGGGACCTTTACCTTCAGGGTTTAAATTTAGCCTATTTAGCCCAAGCTCACTATCGTCAGCAAAACCTGAAATCTACCCTTTATTTTGGCGGGTTGGGAATGTATCTGCTAGAGCAAATTGAGGCTCAGGAATGGCGGCAAAGTGCGGGATTACTCTCGATTATCCAAGGTCAAATGGGGGCACAAGCGTTTCAGGGTTTGCTAGAACAACATCGCCCACGAATTATACCGGCGATCGGAGTCGATGGATATGATCATATTTTTCAGTTGTTAGAAGAGTATCAGCGATCGCTGGAATAATTGCTCCGTTCAATGTTATATCCCTTTTCCAGTGGTCCATCCAGCTTGGAATTGGCCTCTGATTGAACTGAGAGGAAGTGCGAAGGCAATCTCTTCGCACTTCCTCTTTCAATTTTTGAGATTGCGGCGGTCTTGACTCGTTTTCTCATCTGTGTTCTTCTCAGAAAAGATTACGGTTCTACCGTCACTCGGGTTCCCAGGTCTACCTGGGCATATAACGACAAAATATCCTGATTTCGCATTCGGACGCAACCATGAGAAACCGCCTCTCCAATTAGTTCTTCATTGGGAGTACCATGAAAACCAATTAAATCCCTTCCGTCTGTCCAAAACCCAATCCATCTTGCTCCTAAAGGATTATCTGGCCCTGGATAAACCAATTCACCCGTCCAAGGATGCTCCCAGATTGGATTCCGTTGCATTTGCATGACTTCATATTGGCCGGTAGGCGTTTCCCACCCTTCCTTGCCAACGGCGATCGGATAACTGGTTTGGAGGCGATCGTTACGATACACATAAACGCGACGTTCGCTCAAGCGAATCACTAAATGAACTCCCTCAGTCACCCTTTCAGGATACAGTTCCTGCTCAAAGGGAATAAATTTAGAATATTCTCCTAACGGAGGTAACTCAGGGTCTAGAACCGGCAACCATTCTAAATCAGGAATTGGGAGATTTCCCACGGATATTTCTGTCGGGACACCGCTTCCCCACGCGAGGGATGGCATCGACAGGAGTAAAACTGCCGCACTGATGGTAAGGCGCATAAACTTTAACAATAGAACTTCTCCTTGCACCATTCCTTTATCTTTAATTCCTAACAAACCCGGACTACACATTTCCTGAAAAACTGATATTATTTTATTCTATAGCTTGACCTGATTTGAACTCAAGCCTCAATCCCTCGGATCTTAAAAAACCCATCGGTATTGATGCTAGGGGTCCAACCTCTACCTATTGGTAGATGAAAGCTCCAGCACCGGACGGGTAGAATTATGCCAGGGTTCCGGGAATAGCAGCTAACGAATGTGTAGATCCGATCGCGAGGTCTAAATCAAAATCTCGTTAAATAAATCGTGTTAAAGTGAGGATGTCATGCGGATGAAAAATATGAAAGTCTTAACAGGTACAATGTTGACCCTGATACTCTCGGGAGTATCGGTCTCGCCAGCATTGTCTCGGCCAGTCGCTCCAGTTGGGGAGAGCCAATCCATTAGCCAAGCTAACCCCAGTATGGTCCGAGGTACCATTCAAAGCATTCGTAACAATCAAGTGAGCATTCGTCTCCCCAATGGCGAAACTCAAGTCGTTGAGATTTCGGAAAGTGACAGAAACCGTCTGGGGTTGCTCCCCGGAATGGAAATCGAGGTAATGTTAGATGATACAGGGATGATGGGGACCCAAGTTACCGTCCTCAATTCAGATGATCGAGTAACCACCACAACCACCTCGACCACCACGACCACAGCCCCGATGACCACGACTACAGCCCGGACTATCCGGGTTGCGGGGGACGTTGTTTCTTGCGAAGACACCACCTTACAGGTTCGGCTTCCCGATGGCGGAATCCGTAGTTATATGATAGGTCGGGATGTTTGTACTCAAGCTGTCATGAGTCCCGGTCGTCGGATTGAATTCGACATTGACGATCGCAACATGGTCTCTAACATTCAGCAACCTGTGCGCGCACTCTGGTAAATAAAATCAGGAGTGAATCTTCTCAGCTAGAACGGTTCAATTAAAACGGTAAACTTAAGTGATGTCCTTGGTACAAGGGGCATCACTTTTTATTAGAAATCCCTTCACCCTATTACAATCCCCTTGACTCCCAAGCGGCTCACTTCACTTGAGGGTGAACCGGGCCTCACTTCGCGACCGGCTTTTTCACCTCACCCCTAGTCCGAAGGCAAGACAGGGTGTTTGGCCCAATTGGGACGATGAGGAGGATAGGCAAGTTTGTAGTAACGACTTCAGTCGTTATCCCCATCTCCCTCCCTCCCCTACCCTCGGACTAGCGACGTCTCGGCCAGGGAATATTAGGATCCGCTGCCAGAGAACGAGCTACCGCCGCCGCGCCTAACTGATTCAAATGACTAGGGTCCTCAAAATGCTCATTCCGATTCAGCCTCTGGACCGTGGACAGATCGCGCCAGAGAAACGCTTGAGCGCTCATGCGGCGCATATACTGGCGGAACTCGACCTCCCTGGCGCTGCGGGTGGCATCTAAATAATCATCAGTCAGGGGTAGATTAACAATCACCAAGGGAATTTGACGCGATCGCGCAAATGCTGCCACAGACTGCAATGCCGAACCTTGAATGCCACCCAATTGAAAATTGGCATAATCCCCATCATAGCGACCGGCAACCCGAGACCGTTGTCTATAGTAGCGACTGGGATTGAAGCGAGTCGCAACCGGGTGGAACCCGTAGGCATCAATTGCTAGACCCAGGGGACTCAATCGCCGGACTGCCGTAGCAATCGTCGATGAGATCCTGTTTTGCGACCCGGTGATACAGGATGAGGAGTTCGAGCACTCCACGGTTTTATTCTGAGCAGATTCCTGCCAAACGACGGGAGAGAATGAGTCCTTTACCCCCGTAGAATCAGAGAAAGCCTGCAAACTCATCGGTTGAAACTGGTATTCTCCCGGTAATGAGCTGGCGATCGCCTCCTCTAGGGTCCCCGAACTCAACTGAGGACGCACCCCAGA
>NZ_JAFLQW010000110.1 GCF_017313335.1 Phormidium pseudopriestleyi FRX01
ATCATTGCCAGAAAACCCTTGAGAATGCCCATTTATAGGCAATTACCCGAGAATCATGATATAGACAACCGGCTGAATTCTTTGAAAAATTCAGGTTTGTTAGTCGGAAGCGATGCTACAATCGACAAAAAGCTAAATGACCTAGCCAACGAAGTTAAGCTGGGTCAGATTGGGGCCAAAGGTGAAATCACCTTTTTAGAGAGGCAAATCTTGAGCTTAGGCCGATCAGTCGAAATTATACCTGAATCTGTTCAGGAAAATGTTAAAATACCCGACTATGCAGTTTACCTCAATCAGGGGGAAACCCTAAAATCGGAAATTACTGAAATAAAAACCACAGTTAAAACAAGCAACGTTAGTGCAAGCGCGGGATGGGATCAATGGATTAAAAAGAAAATTGGACAAGCGAACAGACAGCTTAAAAAATCAGGTCTAGCTTATGGAATTCCAGGTTCGTTGGAAATGCAGCTTTACGAAGAAGCCGAAAAAGATTTTTCTGCTATTCTACTCAACGAACCTGAGACTGTCGCAGGGTGGATTTTACGAGATTTTCGCTCTAATCAAATGAGGAGCTTGCGGCGAGTCGCAATTTATGGAAATGGAGAACTGCTGGTAGAGTTTAGTCGCAGCGAAGATAATCAAATTATCAAAACGTCTTCTGAATAAAGATAACTATTTTTCTAAAGTCTAAACCTATGAATAATCACCAAAATTTTCAAACCACTTGGCGACGAGGAAGCGGTCTAATAGATTGGACTTATAATTTATGTGTCGATTCTGCCCTAGAAGAATTTCTGCCTAATTCCTCCCTCACTCCTTTGTCAATATTCGGAGGAAGAGGTCTAAGGGATTTGCCTGATGATTTAGTTGTCAAGTCGCCCCTAGAAAAATTTCTGAATAGTCCCTCGAACAGTCCCTTGCCGATGGGTAAGAGACTCGCAGGGTTACTTCTGACTGAACCCTCGATCCGTCGCTTGTGGATAGTCGAGAGAATCGAACGGTTACTAAAGACACTCGATGACTTTGCGCGGGTTGAGGATGTTACTATTGATACCCGCAGTTGCGGAGAAGAAACATTTTTAATCGAGGAGTGGCAAGGCACACAATCTAGGTTAAAATTGAGAAACTGGTTGACAAAAACCGATGATGTAGTAAATATAGATTTTACTTTAACCTTGCAATGTTTGACACCGGGCGATCGCAACATTTCCGAAGAATTAGCGATTAAATCTGGGGGGAATATTTCTATTTTTGTTGAACTTGATGATGACGGAGAATTAGATACCACCACCCCGAGTCCAATTTGGTTAAACTTTGGACTGGATATCGATATTTATGCGCCGCTTTCCTGGGGAAAACAGCGCGATAATACTAAACTGGCACTACTCAATGGTTCCCGCTTATCTGCCTTTCTCCATCGTCTGGAAGAACACATTCCCGCCGAATTTTTAGGTGTGGATGCTCCTGATTATCAAGATCGAGTGGATCGATATGGATTCTTAGCGGTATCCCACCGATAATCTATATAAGAGAGATGGGTTCTATGGAGTCGGATCGCTATCCCTAAAACTGCTATCCGCAAACCAATAGAGCAAACTCCCGATCGCAGCGCCGATAAACCCCATTAATCCCGCAATTAAATCTTGGGGGAGATATCGATTTAACCAACTCATCCAAATTGATTTAACGGGTAAGTTCCTATCAATCCCGATTTCTATCTTTCGGGCTTTCCCAGAAAAGCGCACTTCGATTCCTGCCGGTTCCTCTGGATGCAGTTGGAGGCGAGGAAAGGATGAAATACCCGGTTCTCCCACAGCACTAAAAAATTGATTTTGCTGCAAGTCTATCAGTTCATCTCCCATTCGCACTTGTCCGGCTTGAATGCTGGAAATCTCAAATTCGTCTCGCAGTTCTCCGGTACGACGTTGCTGAGTGAAATTGACCTGTTTGACGGGTAAATTTCCCCCTAACCATTCCTGATCCGGAGTTGGGGTGAGGTTGGGCAAGCCTAATGTGAGGTCAACTGAATCATTTAAAGCCAGACGCAGTTCGGTGTTAATCGGCACAAAGGTTAATTCTAAGGGATAGCTTTCTGAGGGTCGATTTTTAGGGGATAAGGTGGGTAAGCGATAATTTTCTAGGGTGATTTTGATGGGGTTAGTTCCCAGGGAGAGTAATAAAATATTCGGAGTTTCTGAACTTTTGTGAACGAGGTTTAATCCCATCAGATTCCCAAAGGATTGATAAAAGAGTTGGGAAATGGTTGTCTCGGGTTGTAGGCGGAGTTCGGTGAGTTCTAGTTGGCTGGGGTTGGGTGGGATGGGTTCGAGAATCAGTTTGCTTTCGGGGCGATCGAGGACTATTTCTAGGGGAGTGAATTGACTGAGGGTGGGGATGGAGGGACTGGTGAATTGACCGTATAAAGTGAGGTTAGGCTGTATCCCTTGGAGTTCCAATCGCTGGAGGGGTCGGATGCTATGGAGAAACAGTTGATTGGGAGAGGTCCCGCGATAAGTAAAGCTGAATTGGGTAACAATGACATTGCCTTCAAAGTTGGCAATTCTGGGCAGAAAAGCAGCGAT
>NZ_JAFLQW010000087.1 GCF_017313335.1 Phormidium pseudopriestleyi FRX01
AATAAAGAAGTAAGCCAAATTGCATCATCTCTTTTCTTTTAGGGATAGTTGTTTTGATGGTCTAGAGGGATACTTGAATGTCCCGCTGTCGCCCTTTGGGGTAGGCAGGAATCCCCCGGCTTTAGACGTGGGGAGGTTCAACCATTATCTAAATGTAGGGGCGATTCGCGAATCGCCCCTACATTTTTTAATGGATATTTCCCGGGGGGTTTGAGTAGGCCACTTATCATAGAAATTAAAACTGTAGTCGCGATCGCTGAGGTATCATGTCTGCTTCTCAACTTGCATTGACAGAACCGACGGAGATTCCCCTTCCACCTACCCAAGATGAACTGCCCTGTGATGATGGTATTCCAATGGAAACCCTGCGGCATAAACTGCAAATGGATTTATTGGTTGACCCCCTGTGGACTTGGTTGAAAGACCGGGATGCCTTTGTCGGGGGCAATATGTTTGTTTACTATAGTCTGGCCCAAGTGCGCGATCGCGACTTCAAAGGTCCCGATGTCTTCGCCGTCCTAGACGTACCTCGCGGCGAACGTAAAAGCTGGGTCCTGTGGGAAGAAGGAAAAGGACCCGATGTGGTCATTGAGCTTTTATCCACCAGTACCGCCAAACAGGATAAAACCCAGAAAAAGCAGATTTACCAAAATCAGATGCGGGTCACTGAGTATTTTTGGTACGACCCCTTTAATTCAGAGGATTGGGCCGGGTTTGTCTTAACAAAAGGAAGCTACGAACCCCTGGCAGAAGACGAACAAGGACGGTTACTCAGCCAGAAACTGGGATTGGCCCTAGTCCGGTGGTCTGGACAGTACAGGGATGTAGATGCTATCTGGCTACGCTGGGCCACTTTAGAAGGAGAATTACTGCCCTCTAAAGATGAACGGGCCGAAACCGAGCGCCAACGGGCTGAACGGGCAGAACAACGAGCACAGGAATTAGCAGAACAGTTACGGGCGATCGGTATAGAACCACATCAATAACCCTGTCATCCAACTTAACCCTTGTCATGGGGGCTTGGAACGCAACAGCCCCCATGACAAGGTTGTAGGCAATCATGCTAAAGATAAAAAACCATGAGTTTTAACACCTCTTATTTAGATAAAGCACTCAAAGAAAAACGCTTCCGCCTAGAACAAGAACGCCAAATTTTACTGCGCAAAACTATCCAATGGCTAGATGAATTTGGCTCAAAATATGGCATTAAAAAAGCCTATATTTTTGGCTCAGTCACCCAGCCTTATAAATTTCATTCCCAATCGGACATTGATATTGCCGTTGAGGAAATTAATTCCGAAGACTTTTTTTCAGTCATTGGCTTTATTTCCGAAGCCCTGGCCCGAGACGTGGATGTAATCCAAATGAATCAATGCCATTTTGCCCATCGTATTCGAGAAAAAGGAATTGTATGGATAGCCAAACTTTAATTGTTTTTACCGTTGATATCCAAGCTCAAATGGCATTAATCAAAGGGATTTATGAAAAATTAGTAATTCGCTCAAAGCGATTACAGCCCGATGATGAAATCGTTTTAGAAAGCATAGCTTATCAAATTCATAATCTGTATAGTGCCACAGAAGAATTGATGAAAATTGTAACAACCTACTTTGAAAACAACATCAATGAGTCCAATCAATGGCACAGTCTTTTGCTTCAGCGGATGAAAATGGATATTCCGGAAATACGTCCGGCACTTTTATCTACTGAGACCTACTCGATTCTCAATAGTCTACGAGGATTTCGTCATTTCTTTCGTCATGCTTACGGTGCAACCCTTGAATATGAACCTTTAAAAACTAATCTCGATAAATCTCTCAAGCTGTTTCCTCAACTCAAATCAGATGTCAATCAATTTATTTTTCAGTTATCGGAGTCTGATAGTCGAGTAACTGAATAAACTGTCAAAAAAGTTAACAAAAATAGAGTGCGAAATGACCTAAAAAAAATTATACTTAGGAAAGGATAAAACCCGGTTGAGCTTTTTTTGCTGGGTTGTGAATCCTCGGAAACCCTGGAAATCATGAACACAGATAAACTCTTTTATCGAATTTTCTTAAATCAGCCTAGTCTCCTTTCTGAACTCTTACCAGACATCCCTACAGACTGTGAATTTGACTATAGTGCGCCTGTGGTTAAAGAAAAAGAAGTACGACTCGATGGATTGCTGACTCCGGTATCCAAAGATATCAGCTTGCCTCTGGTGTTTTTAGAAGCCCAGATGGAAACAGATTCCACATTTTATGGGCGCTATTTTGCTGGAATTTTTGTTTATCTGCTGCAATATCAAGTTGTTAGACCCTGGCAAGGCTTGTTAATCCTAAAAAGCCGAAAAATTAATTTAGGCGCAACTGCTCCCTATCAATGCTTATTATCGGGAGTAGTCACCCGCTTATATCTGGAAGATTTGCGCTCTGTAGACAATCTAAGTCCCAATTTGTCTCTGCTCAAGTTGATTGTCGTGCCGAAGTCGAAAGCGAGTCAGCTCGCCCAATCCATTTTAAGCCGCGCTCAAACTCCGAGGGAATTTCAAAAATACTTGGATTTGGTAGAGGCTATACTGGTGAATAAGTTCCCTAAGTTGAGTATCGAGGAGCTACACAATATGTTGAATCTTAGAGAAGCGAATGTAACTCAAACTCGTTTTTATCGCGAAGTTCTGGAGATTGGACGCCAAGAAGGACGCCAAGAAGGACAGCAAGAGGGGGAGGTGAATCTGATTTTACGTCTACTCTCGCGTCGGGTGGGTCCCCTGACTCCGGAGCAAATTTCCACAATTCGTTCCCTTTCTATTCCGCAATTAGAGTCTTTGGGGGAGATTCTATTGGATTTTAAAGGGATTGAAGAGTTAGATGACTGGTTAAGAACCCATCAGATCCAAGAGTAATCCTTGGACAGAAGCGCGATCGCCTCCCTCGGAAATCTCTTACTGGAGTGCGATCGCCCTCAAACCCCTCCGAACACCCCGGCATTGATGCAGATGTCTCAATTAAATTAGCCCGCTTTCCCAGGAGTTGTATCATGGGAACTTATTATTCATTGAATGTAGTTCAGAGTTTTGAAACTGAACCCATAACATCTTTGTCTTTCCAGCAAATTGAAAAAGCCCTGGATGAAAGATTTGATTTGAATCTTTATGAAATAACCTTTGTCCAGGATTCTGTAAAAGCTACCCTAAAACCAGATTTATTTGCAGAACATATTGAAGATTTCGTCAATAAACTCTACCAAATTACCAATCGTTCTAGGCGAGTAAAAGTCAGCTTAGAAGACTCTGGAAAAAACATAGAAAACTATGAACCGGAATTTGAAAAATGGACCATCTTGGATGAAGAAGGGAACAGAATAAACCTCCAGGGATATCTGGTTTCTTTGTTTATTGAGGGAAAAGTAGGAGCGGAAGAGTTTGAAATTGAGCCTCTATTAATCAACTGGTTATTCCGCCATAGTAGTTTTGACAATCCCTTGGCTGGAGCCATCATGAGTAGTATTTGGGGATAAAGGATTCTCCCTAGGGACGGTTGTTGCGGTCTGTTCTAAGGCGGGTAATGCGATCGCCTGTTGATTCTGCTCCAACCGATCGCCCCTGAAGAGAAAAACAATATGGGCGATCGCCTCGGTTCACCCCGCCTCAGCCCTGCCGCGTCCCGTAGCCGATCGCCTCTGTGTGTCTTGACAATTCTCTGTCTGAAGCTACGCGGAGCGATCGCACTGGGAATCAAAGTGCTCTCCTTGATATCGGCTCAATGGCAGGGAATGAGCCAGAAGGTGACCCCTTTCCCCTGACATGGCACCCCAGCCCGATTCTGACTTGATGGAGCAAGCTTGTCTGGTTTTGGACCGTCCTCGGAGGCGATCGGCCAAGGTGCCGAAGGCATATCGGTTAGAATGATAGCGAGTAGAACCTCGTTAAACCCTAGAGTTTGATTTATGTCAAAGGTCACAAAAACCACTCTTAAAGAACTTTATGAGATTGATGAGTATCTTTGGTTAGCAGAAACCGTTAAATTTTTGAGAAAAAATCGGTTAAAAGACTTAGACTTAGACAATTTAATTGAGGAATTGGAAAGTTTGGGGAAAAGAGATTTTAATCAAATCAAAAGTCTTTTAAGGCAAATTATTATTCATCTTTTGTTATTGCAATATTGGAGAGAAGAATACGACAGAAGCCATCGCAACTGGAAAGGTGAAATTACAGCTTTCAGAGCAGACTTATCGGATAGGTTAACGACGACCTTAGAAAATAAATTAAATCAAAATTTAGCGTCGATTTATCAGACGGCTTTGAAAGTCGTGCTGCAAAAAACTGGGTTATCTCAGGATACTATCCCGGAAAACTGCCCCTACTCCTTCGAGCAATTATTGGATGATAACTGGTATCCAGAAGTTTAATGAGGGATGGGAGTATTGACGGTGTACTGTGATTCCTGTCCTTTTCTAGCATTCATCACAGTGCCGTCAGCTTTTCTCTTTCCTGGTTGTATGAAAATAAAAAACGATTTGATGGCTTACTTACCCCGGTGGATCATAACCCGAGTTTGCCATTGGTATTTCTCGAAGTCCAAATGAAACGCGATCCAATCCTTTTATAAAAAGAGTATCAATTTTCAGGAGACTTTACCATGACATCCTCTCTCTATGACAGGGACTACAACTATTGGATACAAGAGACAATCCAACAACTGCAAAACCGTAACTTTGATTGTATCGATTGGGAGAATTTAATTGAAGAACTAGAAAGCATGGGGAAAAATGACAAACGTGCTCTGATGAGTCTTTTAACCCGTCTGCTAGAGCATCTGCTCAAATTGTCCTACTGGGAATCTGAAAAGCCAAGATTGGGAAATCACTGGGCTTCAGAAATTGTTAATTTCCGCGCCCAAATTTGCGATCGCCTGGAAGATAGCCCCAGTTTGAATCCGCAACTGCCAACTTTTTACGAAAAAGTGCATCCCATCGCCATAAAATCCGTCTCGAAGCTGTTTTCCCTGCCCCCAGATGCTCAGATTAGCCTCAGCCAAGCCTTAGATGATGACTGGTTTCCGAATTAGCCTATTCTAACAGTAATATTTCCAGTCAGACCCCAGTCCAGGATTTTTTGAGAGAACTTGGGGCAGTTGTCAATCCGAACCTATAACCCTTGATGAATCCGGAGTATTGACCGAATTAGATGACCCATTAGAAGAAATGTTCACGCCTCAATAAAACCAAGTGCTTTACTAGAGCGAATCCAAATGAATTTGGCATAAAGAAAGCGAGATTATATGCAAAAATCAGGGGTTAAAAGTAGGGGCGAGAAAGCTCTTTGCTCCTACTTTTTGCCAAAAGTCCTTACAATGGAGATGTGTTTTTGATGCAGATGGTTTGGCCATTGATTCGCAACGAGTGAGATATAGCGGTTCGGTGGATTCATGAGGTACAGAT
>NZ_JAFLQW010000476.1 GCF_017313335.1 Phormidium pseudopriestleyi FRX01
GGATAGCGCAACCGAGTCCGCCAGTAAGAAACCGGCAGTTGAGACAGGAGATAAATTCCGGCACTCACCCCTAACATGGGCAGAATTAATCGGGGATCTCGGACCATTGCAAAGGCAAAAATTAATCCCATTAACCCGATTAATTTACATCGGGGTTCCCATTGATGTAAGGGGGATTTTAAATAAGCATAATCGTCTAATCCAAACTTCATTTGGGTTCCTTTGTAATGAGTCAAATGCGTCACACAACCCCACCCTTTAGGGTGCGGGGTTTTTCCAGTCACCTTGAGGGCAAATTAATCCCGAATGAGTTCCGGTTTGACCCGATTGAGAAAGGTGACTAACATCGCGGTAAACGCCCCTTCAATCAGCATCAAAGGAATGTGAGCCAACATCAGTCCATAAATGGCATTTTTTTCCGTTGCAATATCTAATTCCCCGGGAATGGTGGTGATGACCAGAACGAAAAAGATAGCCGCCGCGAGTCCTAATCCGACTGCTCCGGCTAGAAAGGCAAATAAACTGAGGGTAATGTTTCCGTTTCCCCCCCGGTGTTTAAACCAATGACGCATCTGAAAGATTTGGTAGGCAATTAGGGCGGGAATTCCCATCATGATGGCATTGACTCCCAGGGTAGTTAGTCCACCATGACCAAACATAATGGCTTGAAAAAATAACCCAATCAGAATGGCGGGAAAGGCATAATAACCCAGGAGGGTGCCTAAGAGTCCATTGAGAACAAGGTGCACGCTGACGGGAGGGACGGGGATATGAATCCAAGAGGCGACGAAAAACGCGGCGGTGAGTAAGGAGGCTTTGGGAATTTGGGCTTGAGGGTTGCGATCGCGATTAATTTGGCGCAGGCAATACCAAGTAGCGGCCCCGGTTGCGCCATAACCGGCGATACAAACACTAGCTGGAAGAATACCATCGGGAATATGCATGGAATCCAATCGAAAAGGGAGAATGCCCGGGGGCGGAATTTATATTAAGGGAGAGATTCAATTAGGCAACGGAATCTTCTTCTTTGCGGGGGCCGCTTTGGGATTTGCCATTAAACCGGGAAAAAAACAGGGCAGTTCCCACAAATCCCCAAACCCCGGAGGCGATCGCCACCCCGGTCGGAAGGGGGTTGACAGAGGGACTCCGGGAACTTAGAATCCGGGAACTGGGGGCAACTTCGGCAACGGGAGTGGCATCGGGAGGGGCGACTGCCGCCTCGGGGGGAGTTTCTGGGGCGATCGCCACATTAATGATGGTCCCGTGACCCGCTTGCCGGAACCGAACGGCCCAATTTCCCCCCAGGGAGCGATCGGGGGCAAACAAAAACCGCCCATTTTCGTCCGCAGTGCCTTGCTGCCAGGGAGTTTCCGGGTTCGTGGGGGCATAAATGGTCACTTGAGCATTGGACATGGGGTCGCCATTATCGTAGAGGGCCTGGACTTCAACGGCTTCTAGGGTCTGATGAGTCAGTTGAACCCCGTGGGCGATCGCCGTTAGAGGATTCCCGAGGGTCCAGGCAAACAGCCCACTGGCAAACGCCCAGAGGACTGCCTTCGCAGCGGTTGGGGAGATAAGTCGTCGATTAATCATGGTAAATTTTCGATCCCTGAGTAGATATTTCCCCGGCAACGATGGCAGGGTGGGGCTGTCTATCATGATGACGTAGATTCCTGACAATGACCTTCTCCAACGTGACCCAAGGAGGGGAGGAGGTTTTGCAGGGTTTGATAATCTTCGGTGGTGAGGGATTGCTGGAGTTCTGCAGAGGTCATATTCACTTGATCCCCGGAGGCTAAAGCGGCGATCGGCTCAAATCCCAGGGCCCCGACATTCAGTTCATCATCTGCCGGTGCACCGGCATCTCCAAACAGGTGATCAAAATGGAAGGTGGCTTCTAACTGGCCCTGACTGCCGGGGGAAACCATGCCTTTGCGTTGATCCCCGACGAACTCGCCGCAGGAAAAGGCCATTTCGCGATCGAGTTTGAGGACAAAGGGGATGGTTTGTCCGTCTTTTTCCGCCGTTCCATCCATCATGACGCTGTAGCCTGCCCCAGGGCCTTCGGTTCCTTTGACCATTTTCCAGGATAGGGCATTGTACTGACCCGCAGGTGCAGGGACTTCCGCCAGGACTGGGGAGGGGTTTTCTGGAGTGGCTGTTAAGTCTACGGTTTTCACTCCATCGAGTTGGACTTGTTGCTTGGGGTTAAGCTGACTGCCGCTTTCGGGATTGTAGGGGGGGTCGGTTTGGTAGGCGGTGACTTCGGCGAGGTTGACGTAAACGTGATTAAAGTCGATTTTCCAACCATCTTTGGAGGTAAAGCCTTCTCGCACGAAGTCCTCACCGTTGGCCACAATTTGGAGGGTTCCGGTTTCTCCAGAGGCGGTTTCGGTCCCGGGACTCTCGCTTGGGGCGGATTCTAGGGGGACGGGTTCGGGAGTTGAAGTGATCGGGGTGCCACCTTGCTCACACCCTAGGAGTAGTGTGGGGATGACTCCGGCTAAGAGGGTGAGAATAATTAAATTTTTGTTCATTTTTTAGGGGTTCCAGGAAGGATTGGTTGAGGCGATCGCCACAGCTAGATTCAGAATATCCGTGAGGTTGTTTCGGATTGAGGACGGCTGGCGATCGGTCGAATATTAATAGGAAAGCGCATTTTTGAAAACTTGACAATGCCCTCCTAGGGGATGAGGTTACCGGCCTGATGCGATCGGTTAATGACTCAAAAGGCTGACCGGGTAAGGTATTTACCCCAGAATTTTTCTCCCTTGGCTGGGGGGAAAAGTTCGGATTTTTTTTCATTAATTTTCGCAATTGTAGGGTGGTGAAGCCACCGAACAGCTATGTGGGCCGTGCCCACCCTACTCCTTTAACAACTGAATAGGGATGATTTATTTTTTGGAATGCCCACCGAACCGAAGCAATTGTAGGGTGGTGAAGCCACCGAACAGCTATGTGGGCCGTGCCCACCCTACTCCTTTAACTTAGGTGGATTAAGTTTTTCAGCTATTTTGATAGAAGCCTTAACCCGCACAAAATCGGACCTTGCTCCCCGGGGCGATCGCCGGTGACTTCGGGCCACAACGGTGAAGTATTGCAGGTTGGTAATTATCGAGAATGCCAAGCCCAAATAACCCGTCATAGCAGGGGAATCCCTACTTGATAATTGCGTCCAAAAAATGCTCAAATAATTGAACCCATCTGAAACCTCTCGAAAACGACATGAAAGACCTCGATCTCCCAAAAACCATTGACTTGCTCAATACCATTATGGAATTTGAGCTGGCTGGTGTGGTACGCTATACCCATTATTCCCTGATGGTAACTGGCCCGAATCGGATTCCCATCGTCAGCTTTTTTCAAGCTCAAGCGGCAGAATCCCTCACCCATGCTCAACAGGTGGGAGAAATTATCACTGGGTTAGAAGGACATCCTAGCCTCAGAATTGCACCCATTGAAGAAAGCGATCGCCATTCCGTCCGTGACATTTTAGAGGAAAGTCTCAACCACGAGAAAAAAGCCCTCGATATGTACAAAGAATTGCTCGATACCGTCGAAAATGCCAGCGTGTATTTGGAAGAATTTGCGCGGACTCAAATTGGACAAGAAGAAATGCACAACATAGAAATTAAAAAAATGTTGCGGGATTTCATCTAAGTCCGGTTTAACCGGCGATCGCCTCTCTCAATCTAGGCATTAAGCACTCCCGCAAAAATAAGCTGACAGAAAAGAGGGTTTGGAAACCAAGCCCCTACAGAAAGAGGCATCATTTCAATTCTGTTGCTATCCTTCATTTTACCGTAGGGGTTTGGTCTCCAAACCCTCTCTACTCTTTTTAGATTAACTAAACAAATGAAAGAACTTGACCTTAAAAGAACCATTGAATTATTGAATAGTAGCATGGAATTTGAACTAGCGGGGGTGGTGCGTTATACCCACTATTCCCTCGTAGTAACAGGACCTAATCGGATTCCTATTGTCAATTTTTTTCAAATTCAAGCCACCGATTCGTTGAATTCCAGTCAACAAATCGGTGAAATTATCACCGGGTTAGAAGGACATCCGAGTCTACGGATTTCTAAAATGGAGGAAAGCTACACCCATTCGGTTAGGACGATTTTTGAAGAAAGCATTAATCATGAAAAGAAGGGGCTGGAACGGTATAGAAACTTATTAAATTTGGTCAAAAATAGCAGTGTGTACTTGGAAAAATTTACTCGAAAAATGGTTGCTTCATCGGAAGTTAATATTATCGAACTGAGAAAGATGCTGCGAGATATGACTTGATTTATTAAATCTGGCCCCATTTTGTAGGGGCGCAATGCGCAGGCCCTCTTGCGCCTTTAACTACAAAGAACTATTCAAATTGATGTTTTTAAATCCTATTTTATTGAATTGAAAGTTATGGAATTAAGTGCTGCATTACCGACCTTTTTAATTACTTTGCGGGAGGGAGTAGAAGCTGCTTTAGTGGTAGGGATTGTATTAGCTTGTTTGAAAAAAGCACAACAAAGTCAGCTTAATCCTTGGGTGTATGCGGGGATAGTCGCGGGAATTGTTGCCAGTGGATTAGTGGGGATTATATTCGGCGGAATTCTGCAAGCGGTGGGACAGTCGGATTGGCAATATGCACCGGCGATCGCACCGAGTCTAAAAGCGGGATTTTGTTTGATTGCGATCGCCATGCTCAGTTGGATGCTGATTTGGATGACGAAACAAGCCAAATCCCTCAAAGGAGAAGTAGAAGGGGCCATAAATGCGGCTTTATTTGAAGGAAACACTCCCTCAGAACTTCCGGAAGAAACCCGCGAAAACTCCAAAAATTCACTAGAATATCAGGCAGGTTGGGGCGTATTTACCCTAATTTTTATCGCGGTTCTGCGAGAAGGATTTGAAACGGTTGTATTTATTTTAGCCCAATTTGAGCGGGGTTGGAGTCCGGTATTGGGTGCTTTTGCGGGATTAATTGGTGCTTTTGCAATTGGCACGTTGCTGTTTAAATGGGGGGTAAAAATTAACCTGCGCCTCTTCTTCCAAATCATGGGAGTGCTGTTGCTATTAATCGTTTCGGGACTGGTGATTTCTGCATTGAAAAGTGCCAATCTAGCGGTGATAGAATTCAGTGCGATCGCACCTCAGTTTGCCAGTTGGTGTCATGCCGGAACCGATTCCTGTATTTTAGGACCCCAAGTGTGGGATGCAACACAGATTCTCCCAGACAACCGCTTTCCCGGCGTCGTTTTAAAAGCCTTATTTGGATACCGATCGCAATTGTATCTCGTTCAAGCCATCGCCTATCTGGTATTTTTAATAACAGCGGGAGGGTTATATTTTCAAAGTATTACCGGAAAGGAAACCAAAACTCAAAATCCTGAGAGTAAGAGAGGTTTAAGTCATTGAAAGAAGCTCAAGTTAAGCAGTTATTCTCCTATCCAATCAAGGGATTAACACCCCATCCGATCCATCAGGTTGAACTAGAATGTGACTATGGCATTCGAGGCGATCGCGCTTTTGCCTTGATGTTTTTAGATAGCAGTGATACTCCACCTCAAACCATCGTTCCTTGGATGAGTAAAGGAAATTTTGCCGTCCAGAATGACTGGCCGAAATTAGCGAAATTAGAGTGTTTTTATGACGCACAGAGTGACTGCCTAACGGTTCGCCACCAGGGGGTTAATCTCCTCAACTCAGCCACAGAAACTCAAGCAGAACGCGATCGCATCAGTGCCTTTTTTACCGGATTTCTCGCCGATGCCGAACCCACCCCAGAAGCCCGACATCCTCAGCATTCTCCCTTACACTTAGTCGGCAGTCAAAGTGGTGAAACCCGCTATCCCGATAGGGCACCGGTGCATATTTCTCTGATGAGTCAAGCGACATTAGATGAGTTAAGTGAAGCTTGTGGAACCCTTGTCGATGTGCGACGATTTCGACCGAATATCTTACTCGAAGGAATTGCACCCTGGGAAGAATTTCAGGGTGTGGGAGAAGAATTTTACTTAGGACAATCTAAGATTGTGATTACGGCTAGAATTGGACGCTGTGCAAATATTGAAGTTGATCCAGACAGTGGCGATCGCAATTTA
>NZ_JAFLQW010000656.1 GCF_017313335.1 Phormidium pseudopriestleyi FRX01
AACATTTGAAAATAAGGAGATTTGCAGCCTTTCCATTGTCGAGCGAAAATTGGATTTAGTAACTTCCTCCTCTAACTCTTTTGAAAGTGTCTGCCATAATTTTGCTCCAACATCCCGAACATAACTCTCATTACAGTGCTTTTCCTGGGCAATTTCGCTGTATTTCTTACCTTGCAGAGTTCCCCGTGCGATCGCCTGTTGCAAGTCATCAAGGTGTTGACCCGTCTTAGCAAACACCAGAGCGTCAGCGAGTTTTAACACTTCCTCAAGATTCATAGAGTTGGGTAGATTTCGTGATTTTCCGTATTATACCCAACAAATTCTGGCATTTTACAACAAATTCTGCCATTTTCCAGCATTTGTGACGATGGGGAGTTGGAATGAACGACAAAATTGCCAGCAAAATTGAGCATTTTAGTCTAGGCAACGCTTTGAGTTTTAAGGAAAATAGAATAGTGCTGAAAAATTTATTTTATGACAAAGGATAAGCAAGATTATGAGCCAATGGCAAAATGCGGGTAATGGTATGGAAGCAAAAATTACAAATAAGGGGGCACTTATGATCCGCGAGGCTGGTAAATACCCTTCTAATGATGACTATCCTCATTTCAGCGCTGAATTTGATAGTAAAGGTAACATTATTGACTTTCATGCTTCTGATTCTCGATCAGGGAGTCGTTTTGGGCGAGATGAAATAGTTAAAACGGCTTTAACTTTTTTAAAAGGAAAAGGAATGCTGTAGTTGGTAGGGTGCGTTAGTCGTGGCAAAATATATGACTTGAATTGAAAAGTTTTATTCCCGACGTAACGCACCTTTTTTTCACAAAGATAAAGGTGCGTTACGTCGGATTTTTAAATCTCAGTAAAAACTAAAGTTTTTGACCGAGGTAACCCACCCTACCAAAAAATTAAAAAACCCAGCCAAGAAACCGGATTTCTATGAAAACTTTCGTTCGGTGACATAAATGGTCTGAAGCAATCCGGTTCTCTGAAGTAGGCGATCGCCTCTCAGCAACCAACCAAAGAAACCGGGTTTCTATGAGCCCTTGGGTTGGGTGACAGAGATGGTATTAAGAAACCCGGTTTCGGAGTTTTTTCATCGACTAAGTACAAACTAATTGCGATGAAATAATCTAATACAAACTGCATTAAAATCTGCGCCCTTCATCAATCATTTCTCGAATAGAAGTTGGGGACAGCGCCACTTCTTGCTGCAATTTTCGCATTTGCTCAATTGCTTGTTGAATTGATTGTTTAGTGGTCAATTTGCCCCAGGCATTATGTTTTGGTCTAGTTTCTTCCCTATTCATATTAGTTTGCCTCCCCCGCCAACAGGCAATTATTATCTTAAATGTTCTAAAACTAACAGTTGTAGTCCCGATATAGAAGGCAAACGGACATCATTGGTCAAAAAGAATGAAGCCCGATTAACAATCGCTGTCGCCATTTGAATAGAATCAAGTGTTTGCAGATTGTAAATCGCTCGCAGTTCTGCGGCTTTTTCAGCAATCTCTCTAGAAACTTCTACAGTCCTTAAGGTAGGGGGAAAAGGAAAGGATATTACGATATCGATCTGCCAAGGTCCTGTCTAATTGTCGCAAGGGATAGACTAGAACTTCTAGTAACGTTATCACCGATGTGACTACCCTAAATTCACCGCGCTCCATTGCTTCAAAGAAAGCATCCATCATATTTATATAGGTGGGATTTTCTTCAATAAAGTAAATTAGTGGTGCCGTATCTAATCCCACCAATTGTCCTTGTAACTGATTTATCCATTCCATGAAGCTCGTTCCTGATCGACATATTCTTGTGCATCAATTCCATTCCAAATTTCCTTACCCAAGCCCCGCAATTCGGTAATACTATGTTGTGGTTTAGGAATCACCCGATGACGCACATCTGCTAACAGTTCGGATATCAATCGCAATTGTTCGTCCGGCGGAAGGCTTAGAGCTTCATTCAGTACCTCATGGTAAGAAGACATACACTTTCTCCTGTAAATCTATTGCTCGGTTCGTTCTGTTATTGTTGGTAAGCTTAGATTAAGCGATCGCCTAAATCAAATGGATTGAATATACTCAACCCCTCAATCAATATAGGTTTGACTTCTAGCACACAATTAAGATAATAAATTAGGATGTTGGTATCCAGCAGATATTTTTTACTCATCTCATTCTTATTTTACGCGGAAACTCAAATGGCTATCATTCTTATTGTAGCAAGAGTTCTCCCTCGGAAAGAAAGGGATCGCATTCTATTTTCCCCGGCGATCGCGCTTTTTCCCAGAAACCAGACCCAGAAACCGGGTTTCTATCAGCTATAAGGTTAAGTGACAGAGATTTGGTTAAGAAACCCGGTTTCTGAAGCCCTCAACCAACCCCGCAAAGAAACCGGATTTCTATCAGCTATGAAGCTTGGGTGACAAAGAGGGTCTGAAGAAACCCGGTTTTTGAATGAGTCATCGCCTGAATACGGATTTAATTCACCGCCAACAAACCCGACATATTCAGCACTTTTTCTGACCAAATCTTTGTTTGTTCTGCAAAAGCGCTTCGTTGTTCTTCATCCTGCCAAATCCTTTCCCAACAATACTGCCAACAAGCTAACTGCACTTGTAACTCTGCTAACTCAGCTGCGATTTCCACCTCGGTATCTTTAGCTGTCCATTCAATAAATAGCTTACTTTCTTGCAGCAGACTTGCCACCATATCGCAATTTGCTGAATTTTGACATCGAGATTTAATTCGTGCCAAATTTGATGCCAAATTTCCCAAACGAATGGAAATCTTATCTTGCAAATAGCGTTGTTTTAAACCGTTCCAATCTCTCATAAGCCTCCTAATAAATTTTTCACAATCTCAGCCACCCGTTCTCGAATAGTTGGATCTTGAATGTCCATAGATCGATTGTTTTGACGCGGACGAATATTAATTAAAGATTCATAACCGACTTCTTGGGTCAATGGATACCAATCGGCTCCCCAGATATCTACTTGCTTGCTTGCTTCCATTTTCTAGTAAAACAGCTTCGCAATCCGCGTGAAGTTCTCCCCCTCCAGCCAAAATTTTCCTTTCAATATCTACTGCTAGTTTAATATAATCGTCAAGGGTTTCTAGCATTTGTTCAAGTTGCTCTTTAGTCCCCCGCTCTTGAATGAGATAAATCATGCCTAAATCAACTCAACATTTAATAAAATATCACGGTTTAATGTCTTTCTAGGTGTTACATGAAGGTTGGGTGACAGAGATTTGGTCAAGAAACCCGGTTTCTGCTGGCACGTTCCGCAAGATAGGGCGAGGGAATCGTCGCTGTAGCAAGCAACCAAAGAAATCGGGTTTCTATGAGCCTTTTGGTTGGGTGACAAAGATTGTTGGTCCTGAGTATTCAATAATCCCAACAACCAATGACCAAAGGACCAACAACCAATGACCAATGACCAATGACCAATGACCAATGACTAACCCAAATATCCTCGGGTGACAAAGGGGATATCCACAACCTCCCCAGTCACCTCACCCACTTGCACCTGCAAACCTGCACCTCCTGCCTTCGTGCGAATATAGGCTAATCCAAAAGGTCCTTGCGGAGTATCTGTGTAACTGGTGAGGGTGCCAACTTTCTCTTCTCCCATCGTCACCACCGTTCCTGGGGATGCGGGTGCAGTGAGTTTGACCCCCCAGAGTTGCACTTTGACGCCTTTGTAGGTATTCAAGCGGGCGATCGTTTCTTGTCCGATGTAGCAGCCTTTATCAAAGGAGATATTGTGCCATAATCCAGCTTCTAAGGGGTTGTAATCCTCTGTCAGTTCGTAGTCGGGTGCAGGACGTCCTTGTTGAATTCGCAGTTGTTCCCAACCCTGGGTTCCCAAGGGAACGGCACCCCCATCGGTGAGGAATTTCCACAGGGATGCGGCATCATGGCGATCGCAAATGAGGGTATAACCGGGGAGGGCCAATCCACTGCCGACAGCAACTCGAACTTG